>JABWBV010000772.1 GCA_013359445.1 Anaerolineales bacterium
TCATGGACGCGGCGGCAGGGTTGGCGTTTTTACGGACGCGCGGGGAGGTGGACCCCGCGCGGGTCGGGATTTTCGGGTTTTCGATGGGGGGGGCAGGGGCGATTCGTACGGCGGCGCGGTATCCCGAAATTTCCGCGGTGCTGGCTGAGGGGGGCTATTTCAATTTGGGGGAGGATTTTGTCGAACCGGATACAGAGGAACCCCTGCCGCGAAAAATCTTTTTATACACGATTGCGGGCGTGTTCTGGCTGAGGACGGGAGTGAATCCCTGGGAGGTCAGCCCGGTGGATGACATCGGGGCGCTCAGCCCACGTCCGGTGTTGTTGATTTATGGGGAACAGGAGGCGGCGAGCGGGCGGGCGCAGATGCAGTTGGACGCGGCGGGGGAACCGAAGGCGTTGTGGCTTGTCCCCGGTGGGGATCATGGGCAGAATCACCGGATCGCGCCGGAGGCATATGCCCGGCGCGTGGTTGAGTTTTTTGATTCAGCCCTTGCAAAATAAAAAGAGCCTCTTGCGAGGCTCTTTTTTTATCAAGCGGTGGTCGGTTTCAGGCGGCGGCCAAAATAAAGTCCGATGGCAAAGGTGAGGAGGAGTAAGGTGCCGGTGATGACCCATGCCAGGGGGGGAAAGGGGGCTGGCGCGGCACTGCTGGTGGGGGTGGTGTAGGCGGCGAGCTGGCTTTCGGTGATGACTCGCTCCGAGCCTGCCGGGAGGACTTGTAGGGTTTTGAGGAAGCGTACGATGGTTTCTTGATCCGCGGGGGACAACGCGACAAATGCGTCCCGGCTGGTGCGGCCTTCGCCCCCGTGGATGAGAATGGCCTCGGTGAGGGTGGTTAGATCGCCCACGTGGCCGTAGGGGGCGGAGTTGCCTACGTCCCAGAGTTTGCGGGTGAGGAAGAAGAAGGCGCCGGGTTCGCCCTGTTGGTCGGGGCGGCCTTGCGAGAGTTGTTCGTTGCAGTAGTAGGTGATCTCGGCGTCGCACAGGTTGTGGCGTTTGAGATCGGTATATGCCCGGATGACCGCGCCCTCACCGTCTTGTTCCAGGTAGGGGCCTTCGCCGGTGGTGGTCATGTCGAAGGAGAAGGACTGGGCTTGATCGCTCCAATTGCCTGGCGGGTTGTAGGGGTTGGGTTCGACAAAGAGTGGGGAACTTAACTTCATTTCGGGGACATGACAACTTGCACAGCCAATGGCGGAAAAAAGCTGTTCGCCCGTTTGGACGACCTGTTGCCCGGCTTTGTCGTCGGGGAGCACCTGGCCGGGGATACCCAATGCGGCTTGATAAATGGTGACGGCGGTGATGTCGCCGAGGGACAGTTCGTGGGCAAGGCCATCTTCGTCAAAATCTTTGCCCGCGTCGGGGTTGAGGTCGAAGCGTTCTTCGGACTGAAGCCCGTGGTGGTGGTTCATGGCGCTGTTGGAAAATTCCCGCAATGAGACCACGCGCCCGGCCTGATGAAACGGTTTGATGATCAGATCGTGGTCAAGGCCCAGGCAGTTTGTCGTATCGACACTTCCGTCGGGGTTGGCGGTGATGGTGCCGAAGGAGATGCCTTTGGTTTCCAGGGCGGCAGTGACGGGTAACCCGGTGCGCTGGGCCTGGTAAAGTGCTTGCGTTTTGATGCTGAGCAGGTCGGTGGTCATTTCGCGAGACAGCATTTCAATTGCGCCGGAGCCAAACATGCCCAGGGTGTTTCGGAAATTGCTAAACTCAGGTTCGTCGGAATGGGTGACGGGGTCGAGGGTTTGGGCGAGGACGAAGACGTTTGCCACGATGTCGCCCGCGCCGCCCGAACGGGGCTGGTTGTGACAACCCGCGCAGGAGTTTGCGTCCGGGGCGGAGATGCGGCTGAAGGCGGGTTCGTCCGGTTCGCGTTTTAGCCCGCCGCCAGTGGTGGCAGGGCGGCCCTGTCCATCGCAGAGATTGAAGACGCCGTCGAACAGCAACTTCCCTGCCGCAAAGATTTCGTCAAAGGTCATGGTGCCGTTGGCGATTTTGCTCTGATCGAGGTGACCGGACAGCACGGGGGTATCGGCAATGCCATCGGGGCAGGTGTGCGGGGTGTGGGCCTGGGCAATGAGTGGAAAGGCAAACGCAAGCGCGAGGATGAGCACGACCGTCCCGAGAGCCATCCGGGATTTTTGGGTACGCAGGGTTCGTACAGGAAACAAAAGGGCTGGAGTTTTCATAGGGCCTCTCTCGTAAAAATTTCAAGATTACACAAAATGAAAGGCTGATTTGTGAAAGATGCGACAAAGTATAACATCTCGCGTGCAGATTCCCTGAGCTGGACTTTATCCAAATTGAACCTTTCAAGTTGAATAACACACCGCTTCAAACAGCCGTTGAAGCAAAGGGGCAGGGGATTTTTGCATGTCAGGG
>JABWBV010000143.1 GCA_013359445.1 Anaerolineales bacterium
GAACATCCACGCTCAAAAAGACGATCCCAGCCAGCGCGCATAACAACCCAAGCACCCAGGTACGGCGGCCAATTGTCACCGTAATTTTTTCGATTTTCAGAATGCCTGTCCCAGCGGCAATTAAGAAAAATCCAACCAGGAGAAAAAAGACACCCAAATAACCAGCCGCAGAAGAAATAGGAATAGATGGCATAACAACCTCACAAATACCTTGTTATTTTCACATATTTCGCCATATGTTGCAACACACCCGGTATTTTAAGCACGCCGTTCCCGCCGCCACTGCACCAACAACGTCCCTATTCCCACCAACGCCATCCCCGCCACCTCCTTCCCGGTTGGGTTTTCGCCCAAAAACAGCCACGCCAGCAGGGGGATTTGCACCAACATCGTCCCGGCGATCACGCTCGATTCAACCGCCGTGAGCGTCCGCAGGGTGTGATTCCACAGCGTGAAGGCGAACGCCGTATTCACCACCGCCAACCACGCGATGAAAATCCATCCCCGCAACGGAATCTGCGGCAACCCCTGCACGGCGATCCCGCTCCCCAACAGCACCACCGCCCCGAACCCCATGCTGACCACCGTCACTGCCAGCGGGGGCAGGGTCTCCGCCCGGTTCACCGCGCGGCCCAGGATGCCTGACCCCGCGTTTGCCAGCACCCCGATCAGGACGATGACCACGCCCCACCGTTGTTCGGACAAAACCGTGATCGGGAAAAAGTACACCCCCGCGCCGACCAGCGTCAGCAGGATGCCGCCCCACTGCCGGGGGGTGAGATGTTCGTTCAACCAGATCATGCCCATCAGCGCGACGATGATCGTGGTGAAATTCAATAGCAGATTGACGGTGATGGCGGGAAGCAGAGCGAGGCCGAGAAATTGCGCCCCTTGTGTGACCGCATAAAATAACACACCCAAGACCGCGAGGCGTACCCAAACGGGGCGCGGTTGCCCGCGCAAGGCCGCAAACGCCCCGCGCCGCCACGCTACCGGCAGGAGGACGAGAAACGCCAGCATGTACCGTAACCCGGCGAACGTCAGCGCGGGAATGTCCGCCAGCCCGAACTTGATCAGCACCCAGGAGGACGCCCACAAAACGGTGACGAACAGGGCTTGCAAAATAGCGAAGGAATGGGGGGAGAGTTTTTTAAACACAAAAGCACCTCAAGCAGTTGGATTTGGAGACGCGAAACGTCTCATCAACCTGTCTCCTCCAGACTTTTATGCTTTGAGATGCTTTCCAAGAAAGTAACTACCCGGAGTGAGAGATACCGAAAAAAGGATGAAAGGGGGGATGTACATCCCCCCTTTCATCCTTTTTTCGGCAATCCTGTTCACCGGCCTGAGTAGTTATTCCAAAATGGTTTTACGCGACGCTCGGACCAGACACCATCGAGAAGATCTCGGTCGCCGGAACCCTAGTCGCCGTCATCGGTTGATTGGGCTATTGTATCTCCAACCTGTCTTTTCGGGGGGCTTCGTCAGCCATTCTCAATATGCGACAAAGGGAAGTTATTCTTTTATGCTCCCTTCGTGAGAGAGTAAGTTTTTTGGGGTGGTTTTTGGTAAAATCGCTTTTTCATGGCCCATCTTGTATTTCCATCTCTCAAAGCCTATGTTCTTCAAAAATCTTGACCGCCGTTTAACCACCATCCTGCTGATCGTCTTTATCCAGATGCTCGGCGGGGCCATGGTGCTACCTGTTTTACCGTTGTATGCCCAACGGGATTTCGGCTTGCCCGCGCCGATTATCACGCTGTTGGTTTCTTCCTATTTTATTGCCTTGTTTTTTGCCGGACCGTGGCTGGGACGCCTCTCCGACACGCACGGACGCCTCCCCATCCTGATCATCAGCCTGATCGGGACCGTGCTCAGTTTTGTGCTGATGGCGCTTGCCAACAGCGCGTGGATGCTGTTTGCCGCCCGAATTTTGGACGGGGTGACGGGCGGGAACCTGATCGTGGCGCAGGCGTATGTGACGGACATCACCCCCCGCGAACAGCGGACGGAAAAGTTGGGAAAAATCTTCGCGGTGTTTGGGCTGGGGTTTATCTTCGGCCCGGCGATTGGTGGGTTTGTGTCCGGCGCGTGGGGGGAACATGCGTCCTTTTGGGTCGCGGCGGGGCTGACGTTAATCACGGTCATCATTGCCTGGTTTGCGCTCGATGAAACCATCACGCCCGATCAACAAACCGCCAACCGAAATCGAGGCCGCACCAGCATCCGCCCCGCGGCCTTGATGCAAAATCCCCCACTTATGTTGATTCTGGTGGTGTGTTTTATTGTCCAGTTTGGGCTGGGCATTTTACAGTCCACCTTTTCGTTGTTTGGCGCGGCAGTGTTGTTTGCCGGATACGATGAAGCCACCACCAATATGGGCATCGGCTTGATTTTGGCGGCAGTGGGCACGACGCAATTTATCACGCAAACGTTTTTGCTCCGGCCCATGTTGCGTCGGTATCGGGAAGCTACCCTGGTTTTTGTGGGAAGTTCGGTCCGGGCGCTTGGGGCGGTGTTTTACGCGTTGGCCACCTCGCCGTGGATGGCGCTCCCCGCCTCAATTTGTTTTCCCTTTGGCATTGGCATCACCATGCCTTCGCTTCAATCGCTGGCAACCCGCACCGTTTCAGATAACCTACGCGGCGGGGTGTTGGGCGTGTACCAGTCCTCGATCAGCCTGGGGGTGATCTTCGGGACGGCGTTTGGCGGGGTGTTGTTCGATATCTCGCCGCAAATGCCTTATTGGGTTGCGGCGGGGTCAGGTGTGTTTGCCATTTTTGCGGCGTTTATTTTGTGGCGGCAGTCTGAGGCCTGAGTCTTTGATACGCCTATTCCTGTTTCTGGAGATTAAAAATGTCTGTTCCCATCCTTGTCTTTAGCGATTACGTCTGACCGTGGTGTTTTATGGCGGAGTCCGGTCTGGACTCCTTACGCGAAACCCATCCCCTCACCATTCAATGGAAAGCGTATGAACTGCGCCCCGAAGGCTCGCCCCCCATGCCGCCAGAGTACCGCGAACGAATTCTCGCGGGGTGGCCGCGCGTCCAGCAAATGGCGCGGGAACGGTTCAACGTCGAGATGACCCGCCCCGGCCTGAAAAATCCAGGCGATACTTTCCTCGCCCATACTGGCGGGAAATTTGCCGAGCGGCAAGGATTGGGCGAAGCCTATCACAAAGCCGTTTTTCGCGCCCACTGGCAAACCGAACAAGACATCGCCGACCCGGAGACCTTGACCAAAATCGCCGGTGAGGTGGGCCTGGACGAAACCGCTTTCCGGCAAGCCCTCGCCGACCCCGAACTGGCCGCCGAAGTGCGGGCAGACGAGCATTGGGCGATGCAAAATGGGTTAAACGGGGTTCCCGCGTTCATCTTTGGCAATCGGTATCTTGTCAGCGGCGCGCAACCCGTTGAGGTTTTGCGTCAGGTGGCGGATCGGTGCATTCAAGAAGGGTTAGTCGACGACTGAAGTCGTCACTACGGTAATCACACACGACAAAAATCAAAGAGAACTATGAAACTTACAATTTTTGGTGCAACGGGCGGCACGGGCCGCCAACTGGTCGAACAAAGTCTCGCCGCCGGGCATGAAGTCACGGCCCTGGCGCGTACCCCCGCCAAACTGGGCCTCACCCATCCCAAACTGACCGTGGTTCAAGGCGATGTGCTGAACCCCGCGCAAGTCGCGAACGCGGTCGCGGGGGCAAATGCCGTGCTTTCCGCCCTGGGCACAAGCACCGACAGCCCGGACGGGGTGCTGTCGAACGGGGTGCAACACATCATTGGGGCCATGAACGCGCACGGGGTCAAACGCATCGTCGCGGTGTCTTCGTTAGGGGTTGGAGATAGCAAAGACCAAATCCCCCTGGCCTTCAAACTGCTCATTCAAACCATGCCTCTGCTCAAAAAATCCTTGCATGAACTGGAGCAGATGGAAACCTTCCTCAAACAAAGTAATCTGGACTGGATCGTCGTTCGCCCTGGCGGTTTGACGAACCACCCGCCCACGGGAAATTACCAATTTGGGCTGGACCGCAAAATCCGCCCCGGACGCATCTCCCGCGGCGATGTGGCCGCGTTTATGCTCAAACAGTTGACGGATGATACGTTTGTGCGAAAAACTCCGGCGGTGACGTAGAGGGGAGGTACATAAGGTAAATAAAGTAAATAGGGTAGATAGATGTCTCATCTACCCTATTTACTTTTCCTACCCATCCCCACACCCCAACATCCATTTGTGCCCATCGCGGGCCAAGAGTTGCTCGGCCTCGGTTGGCCCCCACGTCCCGGATTCGTAAAAGGCCAGGGATGGCCCTTCCCCGCGCGCCCAGGCTTGCAGAAGCGGATCGACCAACTGCCATGCCCGTTCGATGCCATCACTGCGGGTGAAGAGCGAAGCATCTCCTTTGAGGGCGTCCAGCAACAGGCGTTCGTATGCATCGGGCAGGGTGTGTTCGCCAATGTCGTCATAATGAAAATCCATATCCACCGATTTCGAGCGCATGCCCCCACCGGGGATTTTCGTTTCAAAGGTGAGGTGAATGCCTTCATCGGGCTGGATACAGATTGAGAGGCGGTTTGGGTTGAGGCTGGTGTTATCGGGGAATAAAAGATGAGGGACTTGTTTGAATTGGAGGGTGATTTCAGTGGTGCGTTCTGCAAGAGCTTTGCCGGATCGGACATAAAACGGAACCCCCTGCCAACGCCAGTTTTCCACAAATAACTTAATCGCGATAAACGTCGGGGTACGGGACCCAAGCGCCACCCCTTCCGCATCCCGATATTTGCGGTACTGCCCCCAAACCGTATCTCGCAATTGCACGGGGGAAATGGCGTGCAGAACTTTGACGGTCTCGTCGCGCAGGGCTTTGGCGTTGAACGTGGCGGGTGGCTCCATCGCGGTGAGCGACACCAGTTGGAGCAGGTGGTTTTGGAACATATCGCGCACCACGCCGGACTTTTCGTAGTACCCCGCGCGGTGTCCCACGTCCACCGTCTCCGCGTTGGTGATCTGTACATGATCCACGTAATTGCGGTTCCACAATGGCTCGAAGATCGTATTTGCAAATCGGAAAGTCAACAGGTTTTGGACGGTTTCTTTGCCCAAATAATGATCAATCCGGTACACCTGCTCTTCCCGAAAAACCGCCTGCACCTCCCGATTGAGTTCCAACGCGGAGGCCAGATCATGCCCAAACGGTTTTTCGATGACCATGTGGCACCAGTGGGCGGGGTCTTCTTCGTCCATCCGCCGCACGCCCAATTGCTGGATGATCGGGGCAAAGTACTCCGGCCCGGTCGCGAGGTAATAAAGTCGGTTGGTCGGTTTCCCTTCAAGCTGAGCCAACAACGCTTGCAGGTGATCATAATCAGCGGGTGTTCCCAAATCGCCCTGGCTATAAAAAATATTCTCGGCGAAGGTTTCCCAGACTGCGGCATCCAACAATTTGGGCGCAAACTGGCGCATCCCATCAAGCAACACCGCCCGAAATTGGGCATGATCCCACGGGCGGCGCGCAAAACCAACGATACGCGTCTCCGCAGAAATTAATTCTTTTTTATACAGGCTAAACAGGGCAGGGATCAGCTTGCGCTGGGTCAGGTCACCCGACGCGCCAAAAATGACCAGTGTCGTGGGTTGCGCGTGGTTATTCATACCGGGATTTCATCCACAAAGCACCAGCGCATCCCCTCCTGACCGGGTTCAAACGATCGCATGATCGGATGCCCGGTTTCGTGGAAATGTTGGGAGGCGTGTTTGCCTGGGGAATCGTCGCAACAACCCACATGCCCGCACGTCAGGCAGATTCTCAAACGCACCCACCAACCACCGTGTTGGGCACATTCATCACAGCCAGGGGTCAAAGGCGTGACATGTTCATTTATTTGATCGAGGTGTGTACAAGTTATAGTCATCATAGCTCCTTTATGATTCAACAAATCAGCAAACTAACAAATCAGCAAACCAACAACCAATCAACCCACCAACCAATCCCCAAATTTTACCCTCTATTCTCCCTTCTTCTGCAAAAGCGCCGGAAACAAAATCGCGGGGTGAAAAAGTGACGTGGGCGGCTCCAAAAGGTGAACCACTTTCAAAAACGCCCGCCCCGCGCGGGGG
The DNA here is from genome assembly GCA_013359445.1 of Anaerolineales bacterium. Classification (GTDB taxonomy): domain Bacteria; phylum Chloroflexota; class Anaerolineae; order Anaerolineales; family JABWBV01; genus JABWBV01. Next base: position 6,124 of record JABWBV010000143.1, read on the forward strand.
TCGCGCCGCGCAAGTTTAATCACCCGATCCAGATACCCCTGCACCAACCGCGTGGCCCCACCCGGCCGCGCCCCCTCCGTATTCTCCCACCGAAAATCTTCCCCCGTTGCCATCAGCCAGGGCGTTTCCAAAAATTTCGCCAGTTTACGCTGATAAGCCTGCCCAAACGCTGGTGTAAAACGCTTCTCGGTTTGCAACTGTTTATCGAGCAAGGCCGCCCCCATCGCCGCAGAAGTCATGCCCTGCCCATACACCGGATTAAACCCACACGCCGCATCCCCCATCACCACCAACCCACCCGGCCAGCGGGGCAACCGCTCGTAGTGCCGCCACTGATTTTCCGTGCGCCGGTAACCATAAATGGGCGAAACAGGTTCGGCGTCGCGAATGGCCTCGTAAATGACCGGGTCAGCCAGGGCGCGGGCAAATTCGAGAAAACCCGCGTCATCGGTGGGGGGATAACAGGCATTGATCCCGGCGAGGGTGACGGTCCACTGCCCCCCTTCCGCGGGGAACAACGCGCCGCCGCGCGGATTGTGCGGGGGCCTGACCCCAACAATCGCCCCTTTCCACGGACTCTGGTACCCGTTGGGGCGGCGATACCAACGGGTCGCGTACCCCAAATGGGAGTTGACCACCGTCATTTCTGGGTGGGGGTAGCCCAACGTGGCGAGCCAGTCCGCCGTTTGGGAACTGCGCCCGCTTGCATCCACGATCAGATCGGCGTGGAGGGTGGTGGGGATCGTTTCCCCTCCGCGGGCACGGAGTTGGACTCCGGTAATCTGATCGGGGGTATTCCCCGTCAAATATCCGGTCACTTCCGCCTGAGTGAGGATTTGCACGTTTTTTACCCCTTTCAAGCACTGGCGGACGTGGTGCTCGATCAGGTTGCGGCTGGAAAGCAGGAGACGCAGGCCCGTGTTGGAGACGGGGACAATGCGCCCAAAGGTAGAAACCGTCAGAAATTCCGTGCCCGCGTCGGCTTGAACTGCGCCGTGGGCGAGCAAATCCGCTTCGAGGCCAGGGAAATACTGTGTGAATAGCTCTTTGCCTTTGAGCAAAAGGATATGCAAGTGGCGAGATTGGGGCACCCCGTTGCGGAATTCCGGCCCATCGGGGAAGGTGTCCCGTTCGAGGAGGGTGACTTGATCGAAATGCGAGGAAAGGACGCGGGCGGCGAGCAAGCCGCTTAAACTACCGCCGATGATGAGGGAGGAGGGCATTTTAACTCCTGGGAATTTAGGGGAATTCATAGGAACTTGTGGGAGTTGTGGGAATTTTTATTCCTACGAGTTCCTACGGTTCCGTGCGGCACAACAAAAACCCTTCTTCATCCAGCGTGACGCCGATGAACGGGGCGGGGTCGTAGGTGTTGGCGATGTCGGTTTCGTTCATGTAACTGCCATCAGGGTTGGACTTGACCACGGAAAAGTGCAGGTGCAGACCTGTGGGGTTGGACGGGTCGCCCGACCAGGTGCCCTGGTAGCCGAGCAGAGTCCCGGCTTTGACAAACACATCGTGCGTACCTGCGGGAAAGGCTGGGGAGATGTAGGAAACGGTGCCATCGGCGGAGGCCATGTGGGTGTAGTAGGTCCAGATTTGGTTGCCGGGAACGCCTGCGGGCGCGCCGGGGAAGGTCGGGAAATCGGGGTGGCGGATGATGACGGCACTCCGCCAGTCCCCCTCGCGGGTCAGGTAGCCATCGTAGGCGGCGAGGATGGGGGTGACGTTTTCCGCACCGTCGGGGGAGAAGATGTCGTAGCCGGTGTGGTGGTGGCCGGGGCGGAAGCTGTCGTTGTAGCCCACGCCGATGAAACCCGTTGTGGGGATGAGCATGGGGGCCGCGCCGCAGGTGGTATTGACGTTGATCCACCATTCGGGGTGTGCGGAAGGGTCGGCGAACCAGGTGCCGATGCTGGCCAGGCGAGCATTACTGCCATAGGCGATGCGCGGGATTAGAAAGCGAAGAGCAAAGCCCCCCGCGAGGATCAGGATGACCAGCGTGAGGAGGATTTTAGGGAGAGGTGAGGGGCGGGAGGGTTTGAGGTCGATTTGCATAGTTGATGGGGAGGAGTGAGAGTTAGAGTGGGGAGTTAGAGTTAGAGAGGGGAGGGAGAGGGGGCGAGGGAGAGTATACCGCCATTGGGGAGGGGTGCGGAAGGTTTTTCACGATATGCTAAAACATCCTGATACCATCCACATGGATGGTATCAGGATGGAAAACTCTTGACAACATAGCGAATCGTTGTAAAATACGCTCATTGACATCCACACACCATCCATACAGATGGTAAAACGAGGTGCAGAGATGACGACGAATTTACTGGTACTTCAATTGGTTGACGAAGGAAAGCTGGCCGTGGAAGACGCGGTGCAGTTGTTGGAAACGCTTGCGGAAGAGGTAGAGCAGGCAGATATAAACGAATCCGAAAAAATGATATGTGTGGGGGTGTACACTCCCACACATATCATTTTTTCGGCAGAACTAAATTAGGAGCACAAAATGGCCGATACTGAAAAAATTACCATCAACATGAGTCCCGTAGACCTGGGCAAAATTGACTTGCTTGTACAAGAGGGACTGTACACCAATCGGACGGATTTCATCCGCACAGCGATCCGCAATCAGATCACCACGCACGATTTTGAGTTGCAACAGTCCGTCACCCGGCATTCGTTTGGGATTGGCATCTTTTCTTATAACCGGGTGTCGTTTGAAAAGGCGAAAGCGGCGGGGAATAAGATCAAGGTTTCGGCCATTGGCGTGCTGGATTTGGCGAAAGATATTCCGCCGGAGTTGGCGGATGAGGTAGTGGAGTCGATTTGGGTGTTGGGGACGCTCAACGCTTCGCCCGAGGTGAAGGCGGTGTTGGCGGATCGGATCAAAAAGTAGTAACCGACCCTGGCACGGCATTCATCTTTAAGGATGCAAGCATTTCAAGTTCACGAACACCATTCCAGTTTCCCAGTAAAAACTGCAGTTCGAAAATCCTGAAATGGCTTTTAATTTTTCTTGAAAATCTTAGAGAATTTTCAAATAATCCAAAATAAACATTCAAGAATAATGAATAGGTGCTTGACAATTTTGAATTATCCTTTAGAATTGTTTAAGTACGCTAACCTTTCCTTTTAGATTCATGCAAATCGCATAAAGAAAGTGAAAGGCGTTTTTACCCTTGTCTTTTTGCGCGCTTGATCACGGCTGAATAAATTAACGCACCATGGTCATTATGTCATTCCTCGCTACGCTCGAAATCTCGGTTACGGTGGTTGAACCTGCCTCCCCAACAGAAAGGCTTTTCTGCCAACGTAGCAGGGCTTCCTCCCTGTGGTCGAAATGACATGAGGGTGGGCGCGCATGTCCACAAATTGTGTGTCACTTTTTTAGGAGTTTAAGATGTCAAACTGGAATGAAAAAAATTGGAAAAGCCGCTTTTTTACGATTTGGGGGGGACAAGCCTTTTCGTTATTTGGAAGCCATCTCGTGCAGTTTGCGCTGGTGTGGTGGCTCACACAAAAGACCGGGTCAGCGACCATTCTGGCAACGGCCTCCCTTGTGGGGTTTCTCCCGCAGGTGGTGTTGGGTCCAATCGTTGGGACGTTGGTAGACCGCTCAAAGCGGCGCTGGATCATGGTTGGGGCGGACAGCCTGATCGCCCTTACCACGCTGGGGCTGGTGTATTTGTTCGCCATCCAGGCCGTCGAAGTGTGGATGATTTACGTGGTGCTGTTTCTGCGCTCGTTGGGGGGTGGGTTCCATCATCCCGCGATGACCGCTTCCACCTCGCTGATGGTGCCCAAAACCCATCTCACCCGCATTCAGGGGCTGAATCAAATGCTGATGGGGGCGATGGGGATCATCTCTGCCCCGCTCGGTGCCCTGTTGCTCGAAATGACCTCCACCCAGGCCGTGTTGATGATTGACGTGATCACGGCCATCATCGCGGTGCTCCCCTTGCTGTTTATCGCCATCCCCGAACCGGAACGAACGAACGGAAAAATCACCGCAGGACAGCCTGCCGAAAAGCCCTCGTTTTGGGAAGATTTCAAAGCTGGGTTTGCGTATGTGTGGGCTTGGCCGGGTTTGGTGATGATCCTTTTGCTGGCGATGTTGATCAATTTCCTACTCAATCCGGCGGGGTCGTTGATGCCGCTGTTGGTGAAGGATCACTTTGGGGGCGGTGCGCTCCAATTGGGGTGGATGGAATCGATGTTCGGGGTGGGGATGTTGGTCGGTGGGTTGGTGTTAGGCGCGTGGGGTGGGTTCAAAAAGCGGATCATCACCTCGATGGTCGGGTTGATCGGGCTGGGCCTGTTCTTCGCCACGATGGGCCTGCTCCCGGCGAGTTTCTTTAAACTGGCGCTGGTTATCTCGTTCCTGGCGGCGTTTATGAACCCTATCGTCAACGGGCCGATCATGGCGATCATCCAGGCGACCGTTGCCCCCGAAATGCAGGGGCGGGTCTTTACCCTGATTGGGTCGCTGGCAAGTGCAATGGCCCCGTTGGGGTTGATCATCGCTGGGCCGGTGGCAGACGCGTTGGGCGTACAATCCTGGTACATCATCGGCGGGATTACCTGCGCCGTGGTCGGCGTGTCGGGTTTCTTTATCCCGGTGGTGATGAATATCGAAGAAAACCGAAAAGCGGAAGTGGAGCGGGAGGCGGCGCAGGAGCCGGGCGCGGTGGTGCCGGTGGTGTAAATTCTTTCAAGAGTCGAAACACTTCCCGCTCAGGATGCTCATTCTCGCTACTAATTACTTATCAATCTCATGAAACCCTCCACCAAACCTCCCCTCCTCTCCCCCATCCTCCGCTGGTTTATGCTGGCGATGGTGCTGGCGAATATTTCCAGCAGTATGTATGGGATGCTCCTCCCTCTTTACCTCACCGACTTGGGGGCAACAGTCGGGCAAGTCGGCCTGGTCTTTACGCTGACTTCGGTCTTTATGCTCGGCCTGCAAATCCTGGGTGGGTACGTCTCCGACTCCATTGGGCGTCTGCGGGCGATTGCACTTGGCAGTCTCGGCGGGATACTCGGCAACATCGCGATCATCCTTGCCCCAAGTTGGCAGTGGATGATGGTCGCGCTGGTTATCAACATGATCCCGTTTTCGCTGGTCGGGCCTAGTTTTGGGGCCTTCATCGCCGAAAACTCCGCCGAAGAAAACCGGGGGCGCGTATACGGCGTCACCGAGATGATTTACCAGATTACGGGCATCCTGGGGCCACCATTGGGCGGGTTCCTGGCCGGTCGGTACGGCTTCAAGTGGATGTTTGTCGGCGCGGCGAGCCTGTATGCGGTGGCGGCAGTGCTCCGTATCTGGATGGCGCGGACGATGAAGAGCCAGACCGCCCCTTCCGGCGAAGGGTTGTCCCTGGCGTCCTTCAAAGCCAGTGTCAAAACCGTCTTCGGCATGATCGTGAGTGGCGGCGTGATCACCTGGATTTTCCTGACCGATGGCGTGCGGGATAGCGCGTTCCGGCTGTCCGGCGAACTCCAACCGCTGTACCTCGAACAGATCGGAGGCCTGTCGTTGGAACAAATCGGCCTGCTGGGTTCGATCTTCTCCCTCTCGATGATGTTCGTCCCGCTCGTGTCCGGGCGTCTGTCCGACAAATATGGCGAACGGGTGCCCATCACGGGCGGATTTTTGATGGTCTTCTGCGCCATGATGATCTTTTTGAACGCAACTTCGTTCGGCGGGTTTGCCCTAACCTGGGTCGTGTTTGGCGTCGGGGTCGGCGTGCTCAGCCCGGCGTACCAATCGTTGATCTCGAAAGTCGTGCCGCAAAAATCCCTGGGCATCTTCTCCGGGCTGTTTTATAGCAGTATTGGGCTGGTGTCCCTCCCCGCCCCCTGGCTCGGCGCGCAAATGTGGGAGCGGTTCAGCCCCCGCCTGCCGTTCATGATCACGGCGGGGGTCGCGCTGTTGACGGTGATTCCGATCTGGTTAAAGTTCAAAGTGCCAGAGAAGGAAGAGATGGTTCCGGCGGAGGGGTTGCCTGTGAATGTCTAGCTTTTTCGAATCGTAGCATGTTGAGCGAATTTCGTCAGCCGAAACGCGCGGAGGAATGGCGAGGTGTAGCGCAACCCACATCCTTCGACTACGCTGGAGATAAGTTTTTTCAAGAGGCGAGTTAATTCCCGCTCCGCTCAGGATGCTACCGTTTTACTGAACACTCATTACTGAATATTCATCACTCATCACTCATCACTTTATCACTTTCATCGAAAAGGACTCCCCCATGCTCGCAGAACTCTCCCCTACCACCCTGACCACCCGTGCCCCGCGCGCCGAAGACGTGGATGCGATTGTCGAACTGTTCAACGCCCACACGCGGGAACTGTTCGGCGAAAACCCCCATTACCCCGAAGATTTCACCTCGCTCTGGACGGCCCCTGGTTTCAATCTAGACACTGACGCCCGCGTGGCACTGACCCCCGAAGGCACACTGGTCGGGTACATCCACGTTCAGGATATGGTTCCACCCCACGTCGTCGCGCAGATCGGGGGGCGCGTGCATCTCGATTATCGTCGTCAGGGGATCGGCACGATGCTGATGGAATGGGCGGAAAGCCGTGCCATGCAGGCGTTGGACAAAGCCCCGGAAGGGACGCGCGTCCTTTTCGAGGGCGGGGCCTCCAGCATAGACAAATCCAGCGATGCGCTGTTGCGTTCTCGCGGGATGGAACCCATCCGGCACTTTTTCCGCATGTTGATCGAGTTTAACGGTCAACCGCCCGCTCCCGTCTGGCCGGAGGGGATGACGGTTCGAGCGGTGGATGAAAAGACCGAGTTGGAAGAAGTTGTTCGCACGTATCAGGCCTCGTTCCGCGATCATTGGGGCTATCTCGATGTGCCGTTTGAAACGATGTTGCAGTACATTCAGCACATGATTTCCACCGATCCGTTGCATGACCCGTCTCTGTGGTTCGCCGCATATGACGGGGATCAGATGGCGGCTATTTGCCTGTGCGATCCGCGCATCGGGAGCCGAGCGGATACCGCGATGGTCAACATTCTCGGGGTGCGGCGCGAGTGG
>JABWBV010000144.1 GCA_013359445.1 Anaerolineales bacterium
AAGCCTTCAACAGCCGGCTGCACAACATCGGTGTCAAGGTCACGGATACGAAACCGGAAAACACCACCGCCGCAACAATACTGACCGCGAACTCCTTGAACAGCTTCCCCAGCACGCCACCCATGAACAGAATCGGAATAAACACCGCCGCCAGCGAAGTGGTCATCGAAACGATGGTGAACCATATCTCCTTCGACCCCGCAAACGCCGCCTGCATCGGCGTTTCCCCGTGCTCGATGTGCCGCACGATGTTCTCCAGCATCACGATGGCATCGTCCACCACGAAACCCACCGAGAGAATCAGCGCCATCATCGATAGATTATTGAGACTGTATCCGCACAGATACATCACCCCAAACGTGCCCAAAATCGAAAACGGCAGCGCCAACGTCGGAATCAGCGTCGCCGAGGCATTCCGTAGAAACAGAAAAATCACCAGCACCACCAGTCCGACGGTCACAGCCATCGTGAACTGAATCTCATGGAACGATTCGCGGATCACCAGCGAACGGTCGCCACGAATCCCCAACGTCAGGTTGTACGATTGCCCGTCACGCTGAATGCTGACCTGATTGACGTTTCCATTTTCGTCCGTATAGAGATTCACTTCATAGCGTACCTGCAACTGATCGTCAAATTGATACCAGTCATCCCAAATGGCAGGATTGGGCATGAGCGCGCCGTTGGGAAGCGTGCCCGGCTCGTCATTAACGAACTGCCGGGTGCGGAGATGCAACCACCCCGAACCAGAGAGAATGTCGTTGGCGTATTGGGTGGTGAGGGTTTGCAACACCGTGAGCGGATCACCGGTAGTCGGCGCGTGGGTGGGGTAGGGGGTGGGGGAGGGGAATTGCCCGACAGAGGCTCCACCAAAGGGCGGGTCCGCGTTCGGGCGGAAAGATACCTGCGCTACGTCAAATGCTGAGGTATCCAGACCGGGGAGAAAGATTTCCTGTGCGGTGTTATCGGTCAGTGAAATCAGATAAAGATTATTTCTATCAACTTGCTGGTTGTACAACCGGACAAATAAATAGTTGTTATTTAGCCAGATGACAGGGCCATTCAACCTGCCATCCGCTTTGAAAATCGAGTGATTTTCAGAGCCATCCCCCCGCATGAGAACAATTTCGGTTTGCAAGCCCTTTGAGCGAGGTGAGGCCCACCACAAATAATCAGGAGAAAGGACATCATCACTCCCCCAGGTTGTCGTAGGCGAAACAACGCCCATGGCTTCAAAACCGTTATATTCCGTTTCTTGGCCGGTTTGCACATTCAGAAGAACATAACGACCCACTGGATTGTTTCCACTTCCATTGGGAATATATTTGAGAATTCGCACAATTAATTCGTTTTCACTCAACCAGAACAAAGGATTTCGTTCCTCACCGGGAACTTCGTTCGATTTTCGGAACTCACCGGTAATCGGATTGAAAAAGCTAATATAGCTCGAATGGTCTTCCTCACCTTGGGCTTGAAATGCAATCCATTGACTTGTAAAAGCCCAGAAATATTGATCTTTCACCACCCAAAAATCCACCGGGATCGCACGCCATTCGCCCGTCGTCGCACTTAATTCATACAAATTTGGTCTTGGCGAATTGTCATTGAAGAAAATGGCCCTCATGCCATCTGGTGACCAGGAGAGTACCGTGTCAGGAATCGCTTCCCCATCCGGTAGGGGTGGCAACATTTGCAAATCACAATCCACCCTATCATTCAAACAAGAGGCGGGTAAATACGCCCACTGATGATAAAAAGGCGGGGTTGTTGGGCGAATGGCGAAGAAAAGTTCGCCGGAAAGAACAGGGACTGGGACCTGAAGCGTCGCCGTCTCTTCAGGCATCTCTTCCAGCACCGGCGCAAACGATGGTGTTTCGGTCGCATTAACCGCCGGTTGCGGCGTCGTATTCGTCAACACCCACGCCAAAAACAACACCAACAACACCATCGCCGCGCTAAAGGCGAGCGTGGGGGCAAGGCGGGAAAGGGGAGAATTTTGATGGGAGGATTTCATAGGATTTTGTGGGAAATAGGGGGATTTTTGGGGAGAAAGAAGCCGCGCGCGCAGCGAAGTCTCAACCCGACTGCGCCGCGCCAAATCCACCGCGCGCAAACGCCGCGCAAATGCCAGGTCCGGCGTCTCATCAGGAATGGCCTCCCCGCGGAGGAGTTGATCGAGTTGAAAGGTAAAAGTGGTAAGTTCGGTTGGTTTGCTCATCGTCGTCCTCGTGGGAGGTAGATAGGGTAGACAGGGTAGATAGGGTAGACAGGGTACACAGGGTAGATAGGGTAAATAGGGTAGGTATCTACCTTATCTACCTTATCTACTTTATCTACCGTATTTACTTTATCTACCGTATTTACCTCACCTCCCATCCCCATCCTCCATCATCTTCCGTAACTTCTGAATACCGCGAAATACAATCACCCCTACATTACTCTCCTTCAGCCCGGTCAAGGCCGCAATCTCCCGGTTCGTCAGGTCCCCGGCAAACTTCAGCCCTAGCACATCGCGCGTTCGGCGGTCGAGTTTCACCAGGGAGGCCACCAGTTCCGCCTCCATTTCCTGGCCGATCAGGGTCGTTTCAGGATCGGGATCGGGCGCGGCGTCCTGTTGAAACCAGTCCAATGGCAACCAGGGAAAACGGCGCTTGGCCCGAAAATGATCGTTGACCGCATTCCGCGCAATGCCAAACATCCACGCGGCAAACGGCCCCCGCGCGGGATCATAATCCCCGAGCCGGGCCAGCACTCGCTCAAACGTCTGCGCCGTCAAATCATCCGCCAGCGCATCGTCATCACAGCGATAACGAATATAAGCAAACACCCGTTTGAAATACCCATCAAACACCCCCACAAAAGCCCCGCGATCCCCCGCCACACACCGGGCAACGATCTGGGCCACAGGGTCTTCGGGATTATTTTCCGCCACAAAATCCTTCTGCACAGTAACCTCTTGCGTCAATGAAGTGTCCATATCTAAACATCATACGCCCAAATCCGCAATGTATTACAAAACAAATCGGCAAATCCCCAAATCAGCAAAAGCCTACCCACCAACCAACAAACAAACAAACAAACCAACAACAACAAAAAAAAAGAACCCGCCCCCCCACGAGTTCTTTCTCCTCATCTCCTTATCACCTTTTCTCCCCTTCCCCTCCCCTTCTCACAAATTTCTTCTCGCCAACCCCCACAGTGCCAACAAAATCACCCCGCCGATCAAAAACGGCGCAGACGCCCCCAACCACTGAAAAATCGCCCCCAAAATCAACGGCGTCAACGCATTCGACGCGCTCAAAAACGCCGCCGAAACCCCCAACGTCCCGCCAATTTCATCCTTCCCCACCCGTTGCGTGAGCATACTATTGATGGACGGTTGCAGGACCCCGCCCCCAATCGCAATCGGCACAATCGCCACCATCAGCCAGACCAGCCCCAACCAACTCTTATTTGCATCCTCGGGCAAAGCAATTTGAATATTCTCTGTGGGCGGAGTCTCCCCTGGCAAACTTTGATCCAGGCTCAATTCCTCCGCCACCTCCGCGCGGGAATACCACGGCACGGGTTGCGCGGGGGTCGCCGCCGCCAACATTAACCCCACCCCCACAGTCAACAGCCCCATAAAGATCAACCACCGATCCCCAAACTGCCTACTCCAACGCCCCACCATCCCCCCCTGCACCACCACAATAATCACCCCAGCAAACACAAACAACGTCGCATTCGACGACGCATTCATCCCCAACCGATTCAACGTAAACAACGACAACAACTGCTCAAACCCGCCAAACGCAAACTGTTGCATAAACATCAACGCCAGCAAAAACCCCACCTGCGGCTTTTTCAACGCCGCCAGCATCGCCCCAAACCCCACGCCCGCTTTCGTCGTCGCCGTTCCCCGTTTTTCAGCAGGAAGTGTCTCTTTGAACCAAAAAACCGTCAACAAAATCGAAATCAGCGAAAAAACCGCCGCCGTATACGCCACCATCGAATAATTATTATCACTCACCGCCAGCACCGCAAACGCAATCACCGGCCCAATGATAAACCCCAACCCAAACGCCGCCCCGATCAACCCCAACCCCTGCGTGCGCGTCTTCTCCGTCGTGCTATCGGAAATCGCCGCCTGCGCCGTCGAAATATTCGCCCCCGACAACCCATCCAGCAACCGAGCCAAAAACACCACCCACAACGTATTCGCCAGCCCCAATAGGACAAACCCCGCAAACGTCCCGATCTGACTCACAATCAACACCGGCCTCCGCCCGTACCGATCCGACAACCGCCCCAACAACGGCGCCCCCACAAACTGCATCATCGGATACGCCGCCCCCAACGCCCCCACCACAAACGCATTCGCCCCAAACGCCGCCGCATACAACGGCAACAACGGAATAATGATCGTCAACCCCAACAAGTCAATCAACACGATCACAAAAATGGGCAAAACCCGTTTGAAATCCAACTTTTCACCCGCCGGAGCGGCCTGTGTTGCAGTCTGTGACATATGACTCCTCAAACCAAAATAAAGGGGAGGCCTGTCTTCAACCCCCTGAAAACACCCTCCCCATCTGCATTCTACGTTCTATCGTTCCCTACCGACTCCAGCCCCCCGGCAAAGTCGCCACCCCTGCAAAAATCAACAACATCGCCACCGACACCGCCAAAAACGAATTGCGGAAACGCGTTTTATCATCCGCCTTCTTCCAGCGTGCGGGCAAATGCCCCACAATTACCGCGAGGATCAACGTCGTCGCATGCTCAATCCGGTACATCGGATACCCGCTCGTCATCCCATCCCCGATCAAAAAGATCAACCCCAACAACAACTGCAAATCCATCATCCCGCTAAACCCGCTCACCAGCCCACGGTCCATCTTCTCAAACTTCTGCCCCCGCAACCACCCCATCCCCAACTTGACCAAAGCGACCACCGCGACGATGACAATCAGCCACCGCAAAATTGAGTGAAACATCAAAACAAAACCCATGACAAAATCTCCTTTTATTTACAAATTGTTCGTAGTGAGGCACGCCAGTGCCGCTTCCGGCACTATCGTGCCTCACTACGAACGGGTGATTAATTTTCCAAACGCGCGAGCACCTCATCCAACCAGGCCAACTCCGCCTGCAAATGTCGGGTTTGATGCTCGATCATCAACTGCAAACTCCCGTGGTGCACCGGAACCGCCTGCAAAGCCGCCAAATGCGCCACCAACGCCGCGCGGCGCACCCCCAACAAAGGACGCGCCTCCTCCCCAGGCACCGCATCCAAAAACGCCAACCCAAAATCCCCCCCAAACTGACTCGGGTGATACGCCCCCAAATTCTCCCGCACCAGACGCTGAAACGCCGCCTCCCCCTCCGCCGTCAAACTGTACACCCGCCTGGGCGGACGGTTCCCCTCCTGCGTCTCCTCGCTGATCACCCACCCATCATCCAACATCTTATTCAAGACATAATACGCCGTCGGCTTTTTGATTTGCACACACGTCGCCAGATCATGCTCAATAAACTCATTAAGCTGATACCCGTGCATATCGTGATGCCGCAAAAGCCCAAGAAGAAGAAGTTGTTTATCCATAAATGCTCATTTTTGATTAGTCAAACCTGACTAATCAAAATTATATGCTTCCCCACTCAAATGTCAAGAGAATGCCGGAAACTGCCACTCGCTGACCAACGAAACAGGCACCCGGCCCTCCCCCGCCAGTACAAACGCTAACGCTGGCTCCTTCACCCCATACGTCGGGGAAAACCAGCCCCACGTTGGGTGTGCGGGCACCTCCCCCACCAACGTTTCCCCCGCCCGAAACAATTGACAATTGATCATTGACCATTCACTATTCACTATTTTCACCCGTACCCGCACCTCCCCAAACGGCGATTGGACCGCCAGCGTATCCCCATCCAATTTCCACGGCCAATCGGGGAGGAGCCAGTGGAGACGGAAGGAGATCAATGGTGAATTGTGAATGATCAATTTTGAATTCTTAATGAGATCATCGGTGATGCGCCAGCCGTTGGGGAGAGGTTCGACGGTGCGGCGATGGCGGAGGCCGAGGGCGCGGTAGCCATCGTGTTCAGCAACGAGGCGGACGGGGGTGTGTTCGAGGATCTTGGCCTGGGCGCGGTGGACGTAGAGAAAACGTCCGGCACGGGTCATTTGATCGAGGCCGTTGACCGTGACCGTGTTGTGGACGAAGGCAGACATCAGCGCGTTATCCCACGGGGGATCGGCGTTGTAGAGGTAGGTGCCGGGGTCGCGGGCGACGTTCAGGCCGCGCCACCAGAGATCGAGGTGGAGTTGATCGGCGTGGCCGGGGCGGTGGCGATAGTGGGCGGCGCGGAGGTAGGCGCGGGAGTGGTCAGTATTCAGTAGGCAGTAGCCAGTATTCAGCTTTTTACTGAACACTGAATACTGATCACTGAATACTGAATACTGATCCCCCAAAAACGCGCGCGCGGCCGCTTCTAAAACGGGGCGGTAGTCGTGAAAGGGGAGGGTGGGGTGCGGGAAAATGTATGCGCCATCGTTGGGGCCGAGGTTGGGGACGCGGCCAGTTTCGGGGTCGCAGAGGGCGAGGAGCCAGCGGGTGGCGGCGGCGAGACGTTCCTGGCTGAGAGGCGGAAAAGGATTGGTAGTGGGCACTTCAGTGCCTTCTTCAGGGGCTGAAGCCCCTACTACGAACGGGTCGTGTTGGGCGAGATCATGCACCCAAAGCGCGAGTTGGAGCATGAGGCGGTGGTAGTTGGTGCTGTGTTGGGAGTAGGTGCCGTCGGGTTCGATTTGGGTTTGCAAGCCGTGATGAAAGCCCTTCCAGCCTAGGGTGCGCCAGCGCGGGGCGTGGGGGTGATCGGGCAGAACCAGCGCGGCGGTGTAGAGGGCGGCAGATTCGCTGAGGAGGTGGTTGTTGTTTTGGGCGCGGGCATAGAGCAGGGTGGGGGGAATCCGCGCGGCGTGGGCGGCGACGGCGCGTCCGAGGGCGGCGAGGCGCGCGGGGGTGGATTCGGGAGAATCCGCGAACGCACGGTGCGCGTAGGTGAAGGCGATCAGGCGCAGGCCGACTTCCTGGGCGGAACTCCAGTGCGGGCCGAGGTTGGGCGGGTTGGCGGCGCAGAATTGCTCAAAATATTTCCAAAACGCGGCGGGGTAGCGACGGGCGTCGTGCCGCGCGTCGTTTGTGAGGGTGTAGGCATGAGCGAGATGGAAAACCCAGCCGAACCGGGCAGGTTCCCAAATAAATTTGATATCCTGCCCGTGGATTTGGGCGGTTTCGTGGTGCGTCCAGTGGTGGAGGGGGTGGGGCGGGGAAAAGTGAAGGGGCACCAGTTCCGTGCCAAAGAGGGGGACTTGACCGTGGACAATTTCTTCGGCGCGGGCGAGGAGGGAGGGGGGGAGAGGGGCTTCGGCGGCGTGCCCCCCCGCGGAAACCGGGATGCTTTCGCGCGTGTGCAGTTCGCCCCGATAGGAAGCAAATGCGCGCGCGGGTGTCAGCATTCGCCAGAGGCCTGTTTTTTTCCCCACTTGATAAAAAAGAAAGAGCAGGGTTTGGGTCAAGCCCAATTCCTTCGCGGCGGTAAAACGTAGGGAAAACGTAGAAAAAGCGTCCAAAATGCGTAGAAAACGTGGATTTTTGCGTAAAAATTTGATTAGAAGATGTTACCATTCACATTTTTAAGCGTCAACGCGGCTTTACGCCAGGAAATATCTTTTGTATAATCTTTTTTATGCAACGTAGTCTCAGATTTGCCGGCCTTGTGCTGGCTTTTTTATACCTGGCACAAACAGTTTCAGCCCAGGTTTCAACTTTGGTGGAGATCGGCGCGCCAAATACGGATGAATTCCCAAGCGTTTCGACGTATTTGGAAGTGCGCGATGAGGGGGGAAATTTTGTTTCGGGTTTAGCCGCGGGGGATGTGACGATTTTGGAGAATAACCAACCTGTTTCAGTCGATGAATTAACGGAGCTTTCGCCAGGGGTGCAGTTGGTGGTGGCGATTAATCCGGGTACGACCTTTGCCCCGCGCGATAGCCAGGGTTTGAGCCGGTATGATGATGTGGTGCTGGCACTCACGGATTGGGCTGTGGACAGTGAAGCGAACACCGATGATTTGAGCCTGATGATGAATGGGATGGAGGATGTGTCTCATCTTGCCGCCCCGATGGTTTGGTTAGAGGCGCTGGCCGCCGCGCCCACCGATCACCGCAGTGCAGTCCCGAACTTACAAATTCTGTCGCGTGCGATTGGGTTGGCCGCCAGTTCTCCAGCCCGCGCGGGGATGGGGCAAGCGGTTTTGCTCATTACCCCGCACCCGGAATTTGACGAAATCGCGGCATTTGAAAGCCTGGGCGAACAGGCCCGCAACAATGGGGTGCGCTTGTTTGTCTGGATGATCACCTCCGAGGCGTATTTCACCACTCAGGGAGCGTTGGCGTTACAGGAAATTGCGTTTTCGACGGGCGGACAGTTTTTTGCTTATTCTGGCACAGAAGAATTCCCTGATCTTGAGACCTATTTAGAACCCCTCCGAAACATTTATTTTCTCACCTATACCTCCAAAATCACCACGCAGGGGGAACAAACCCTCGCCGTGGAGGTAGAAACGCCCACTTTCCAGGCGGTTTCTGCTCCGCAAACCTTCCCGCTCGACATTTTGCCCCCCAACCCGATCCTGGTTTCCCCCCCTGCCGATTTATATCGTTCAATCTTAACCGATGCTCGCACCAATCAACTGACCGGGTACACCAACGAAACGCAAGACCTGGAAATTTTGATCGAGTTCCCCGACGGCTTTGAACGTCCGCTCGTCCGCACCACCCTCTACATCAACGGCAAAATCGCCGACGAAAACACCGCCCCACCATTTGAACGTTTTACCTGGAATTTGGCCGAAATCTCAGAAAGTGGCAAGTATGAACTCCAGGTGGAAGCGGTGGATGTGTTGGGGCTAAGTAGCATCAGCCTGCCCAACACGGTCGATGTAACCGTCCAGCAACTTCCACAGGGCTTTGCCGCCGAAATTTCTCGGCAGGGTTCCATCGTGTCCGCCGTCGTCGTGTTCGTTTCGGGAGCCGTTCTAATCGTCGTTTTGGTGATGGTTATGCGCCGGAGACATGACCCGACACAAACCGGGAAATGGAAAAAGCGTAAAGTACGAAAAATCGGGAACAAAGACCAAACCGTGCCCCGTACCGGGATTGAACCCGCGCGCAAAACCCTCACAGGCTGGGTTCAATTCCCGTGGACACCTGTTACCCCGCGCGGACGCGGCGCCGAACCCGTGGCCTACCTCGAACGTGTTTACGATCCCAACTCGCTCGAAGCGATGACCCCCACCCAACCAATTCCCATTTTGAACAACGTTGTCACCCTTGGGGCTGACCCGACCAAAGCGACGCTCATTCTCGATGAACCGTCCATCGCCGCCCAACACGCCCGCCTGCGCCGGGACCGCGAAGGCAACTTTTTCGTCCTCGATCATGGCTCCGTAGCCGGAACCTGGATCAATTACACCATGGCAAACGGCAAAGAAATCCGTCTCCAACATGGTGATCTGATCCATCTGGGCCGCGTGGGCTACCGTTTCCGCATGAAAAATCCGCCCAAAACCTACGAGCCAGTGATTGAGTTTGAAAATCAAAAATAACCCAAAAAGCGAGCGCAAAGGCTCGCTTTTTTATTTTGGGGCTTTATGCCAATACTTTCTGATAGTAGCTTCGCACCCCTACCATTTTCATGCCAAGTTTTTCATACAATTTGTGCGCCCGCGTAGGACTCTGGGTATCGACTTCCAACCAAACTTTTCGGAGGCCTGTGCGAAAACAAGCGGCAAAGGTTTGGTGCATCAAACTTGCGCCCACACCCCGATTTCGCCAGGGTCGCCGCACCCCCAAATGATGAACCAGGCCCTGCCCTTCGTAAATTTGGGTATAAACACCCCCTGCCACCTCTGCCCCATCCCAGGCTAAAAAACAAAGCTCCGGGTCGTTAAGCATCCGGCTCGCCCACGCCTCAAACGGAATCGGGTGTGCATAACCTTTATCCAAAGAGGCTTCTTCGTCCGCTTCGTAGGCTTTTTGCTCGTCGTGTCCCAGATGCAAAGGGCGAATGTCCAGCCCTGCGGGGGGATGTTTTTCCGCCGGCATCTGCTCAAATGTCATCACCATTTTCTGAAAAGCCAACTCAAAGGAATATCCGGCTTGGTGTAGCGCTTCTTGCATGGGGAAATTGGTGATCATGGGCTGAAGCACAACTTGTGAAGCCGGGGGGACGTTCCGGCGTCCATTTTCCACCATTTCGAGCAAAACCGCTTCCAGCCCAAGCCCCCTTGTCGCGGGCAAAACAAAAAACAGCGGCTCGATGACTACCATGTCCTTCCGAACACAGGAGGGAAACCACGCGTGGGCGATGATCTGGCCTGAGGGGTCAACCAGCACCAAAGTGTCCGTTTCGAGATCGCAGGCATCCCATATTTGATGTAAGTTCTCGGCCAAAAACAAGGCCTCCCCCTGGTAATCTGCTTGAAAATGAGTCTGGATCAGCGAAAAGACCGCCTCAAAGTCTTGAAACTGGGCCGGACGAGCGAAATATTTTTCCATACACAAATTATACTATCCCAACCTCGATTACAATTACCGAAATCATTCAACGCTTCACGCTTTACGTCTCATGCGGCTCATCCTCACCCACGAACAAGCTGACCTCGACGCCCTCGCCTCCCAACTGGGAGCGTGGTTGCTCGACCCGGAGGCGCGCCCGGTCTTGCCCCAGCGGCTCAACCGAAATGTGCGCGCGTTCTTGACCATTTATGGGCCACAATTTCCGTTTCTCGAACGGGGCGATCTGCCCAAAACCCCCATAGAAGCCATCACTCTGGTAGACACTCAGTCGCTAATCAGCCTCAAAGGCAAGATGCCACACACCCGTGTACACGTGGTGGATCATCATGCCGCCCGCCCGGTCCCCACCGATTGGCATGTCACCATCGAACCCACCGGGGCAAACACCACCCTGTTCGTCGAAACCCTCCACGAACAAACCCGCCCCCTCACCCCTTTGCAAGCGACCCTGCTATTGATGGGCATCTATGAGGATACTGGCTCGCTCACCTATACCCGCACCACCCCGCGCGATCTGCACGCCGCCGCGTACCTGCTCGAACAGGGCGCCAGCCTCGACATCGCCAAAGACTACCTCAATCACCCCCTCTCCCTCGCCCAACAAACCCTATACGAATACCTGCGCGACACCGCCGAAAACCATCTCATTCACGGGCACACCCTCCTCCTTGCCACTGGCGACGCGCGCGAAATGGACGAAGAGCTTTCGACCATCGCCCACAAACTGCGCGACCTGCTCGAACCCGATGGGCTGATTTTGCTGATCGCCATTCAGGGGGGAATTCAACTCATCGCCCGAGCCACCAACGATCACGTGGACGCGGCAAGCATTGCCGTACATTTTGGCGGGGGAGGGCATCACCGCGCGGCCGCGGCCATGATCAAACACGGCGACCTCGCGCAAGTTCGGCAGGAACTGTTGGAAATTTTGCCAACGCATATTCACCCCGCCATCACCGTCGCCCAGATCATGTCCGGTTCCCCGCAACTACTGAGTCCACACACCCCGCTGGAGGACGCCGCCCAACGCATGACCCGGTATGGCTACGAAGGCTATCCAGTCGTCGAAAACGGCAAAATCATTGGCCTGCTCACCCGGCGGGCGGTGGATCGCGCCATGTCCCACCGGCTCAACCTGCCTATCCGCAATCTCATGAACGCGGGCGAGGTGACCGTCTTTCCCCACGATTCCATCGAACACCTGCAACGCGTGATGACAGATACCGGCTGGGGACAAATCCCGGTCATTGACCCAGACACCCATCAGATTCTTGCCATCGTCACCCGCACAGACCTACTCAAAACGCTTGCTCCCCAACCCAGCCTCCCCGGCTACCGCAATCTCTCGGACCTGCTCCAAAAGACACTCCCCCCCGGACATCTATCTCTGCTCAAAACGATTGCCGCCACGGCCAGCGAACAACATCAAGCCTTGTATATTGTCGGCGGGTTTGTGCGCGATCTGTTGTTGGAGCGGCCTAGTTTGGACTTTGATCTGGTGGTTGAAGGAGATGCGATAGCCCTGGGCAAAGCCCTGGCTCACCAATATGGGGGGCGGTTAATGACACATGCCCGGTTTGGGACGGCAAAATGGCAGTTGGAAGAGTCCAGTTTTCAAAAAGAAGACGCCGCCAACCTGCCCGCCGCCATCGATCTCATTACCGCCCGCACGGAGTTTTACACCCACCCCACCGCCCTCCCCACCGTCGAGCGTGGCAGTATTAAACTAGATTTGCACCG
Organism: Anaerolineales bacterium; assembly: GCA_013359445.1. Classification (GTDB taxonomy): domain Bacteria; phylum Chloroflexota; class Anaerolineae; order Anaerolineales; family JABWBV01; genus JABWBV01. Next base: position 12,368 of record JABWBV010000144.1, read on the forward strand.
GCGCGATTTTACGCTCAATACCCTGGCCTTACGCCTGGATGGGATGCACTACGGGGAATTGTATGATTATTGGGGCGGGTACAACGACCTGCGGCAGGGTGTGATTCGCGTGCTACATTCCATCTCATTTGTAGACGACCCGACACGGATGTTACGCGCCGTCCGTTTTGAACAGCGGTTTGGCTTTCAGATCGAACCCCGCACGCTGGAACTTATCCAGGCGGCGCTGGCGCCCCAAGATGGCTCCAGTGCAACCCTGTTGGAGCGGGTGTCTGGGGACCGAATCCGGCACGAACTCGATCATATGTTGGATGAGCCAAACGCCCCAGCCATGTTCGCCCGGTTGGAAGCGTTAGGACTTTTAAAAGCCATTCACCCTGCCCTAACCTGGCCGGAAGGGGTAAACGCGCCTTTGAAGGCCCTTTCCACGCAACTTCCCGGCCCGGAATGGGGGCTGGGTGCGGAGACGAAGGGGCTTCCCACCCGGCGCGGGGTCGCCTACACGCTTTGGTTCGCGCAGTTGTCTGCCCCGGACATTCGCGCGGTTTCCGCGCGGCTAAAGTTGTCCCAAGCCCTCGAAACGCTTCTGCTTGCGGTCCACAGTTTACGGGAAGCCTTGCCCGATTTATGTGCGCCTCACATCCCCCCAAGCCAAATAACTGCACGCCTTGATCAAGTGCCTCTGTTGGGATTGTATGGGTGTTTTGTCCTTTGCCCGGACCCCGCTCTGCAAGCGTGCTTATACAAATACGTCACAGAGTGGCAACATCTTCAA
>JABWBV010000145.1 GCA_013359445.1 Anaerolineales bacterium
GGCGAAGAAAGTTCCACCCCTCCCGTCTGGCAAATTACTCAAGATGTGATCAAAGACACCGTCACCGTCAAAACCTACGGCGACGACACCTCCGTCCTTCCCGATTGCACACGCATCTTCACCTCGGAAATGCTCGAAATGACCGCTTCCAATCGTGATCCCGCGCACGTCTGGCTCTATAACGAAGTGGATTACAAACTTGATGAACAGGGCTACCAAACTCACATCCACGCCACCGGCTCCATTCGCAGTACTGCCACCGCCTTTCACGTCGATATCCAACTCCGCGTGAACCTTAACGGTAACCCTTTCTTTCAAAAATCCTGGCTCGAAACCCTCCCTCGCCACCTTTTATAAAAAAACGAACCCATGCCTCTCACCCTCCAACACGTCAACCCCACTGCCACCCGCGTTTATATGGGCACGCTCACGGGCGGCGCTGAAGTTCACCCAGCCCTGATCGAGGTCGCGCGCGCCCAGGCCATCCACACCGCCACCTTTGAACTCCTCGGCGGTCTGACCGAAGTTGAATTTCGCTCCTTTGATTTTGAAGGCCAAAAACGCAAACCCCCGATCACCTTCACCCGCCCAATGGAAATCGTCTCCGGGCACGGCACCCTCAGCCTGCTGGACGGGGAACCGAACGTTCACCTGCACCTCGCCGTCGCCTTTGGGGACCCTGCCACCCCGCACGGGATCAGCGTCGTGGGCGGGCACGTCACCCGCGCGGTTGCCCACGCCCTCGAATTCACCCTCACCGCCCACGACGGCGCCCCCGTTCACCGGGCATTGGATGAGGAAACGGGGTTGATGCTGTGGAAGTTGCCTGAATTGAAACGTGATGCGTGAATTCACAAATCACGCATCACGCATCACGTTCTATCTCGCCGCCACCCCCACCAAACTCTTCCCACAAAACACATCCAACGTCTCCAGCGTCCCCTCTTCGCCAAAGCCGCTGAGGCCCCAGGCGGGACGGGGCGCATCTACGTTGAGTTCGAGCAGGCTGACGCCGTTAACTTTCACGCCGCCGGTACGCATCTGCCGGGCAATGATCATGGCCCGGCCTTCATCCTGGCTGAAGACGTACCCACCCAGGCCGTAGGGAGTCTGGTTCGCCAAGCGGACCGCTTCTGCCTCGGTCGCGAACGTGTGGACCGCCGCGACCGGGCCGAAGATTTCTTCCAGCGTTTGGTCCGGTTCCACGCCGGAGATCAGAGTCGGCGGGAAGAAGTACCCCGGCAGGTCGGGGAGGGGGGAGGAGAAATGCAGGGTTCCACCTTTTTCGCGCAGGTGGGCTACCGCCGCTTCGACGCGTTTCATGTGTTCGCCGTGAACGAGTGGCCCCATCTGACTTTCGGGGGACATCGAATTGCCGATTTTCAGGCTTTTGAGTTTTTCCAGCGCCGCGTCGAGCAAATCCTCTTTCACGCTTTCATGCACGATCAACCGCCCCAACGCACGACACCATTGCCCGTTGAGGGTGGAGAGACCGTCCACGATGCCTTGCGCGGCTTTGTCCACGTCGGCATCTTCCAACACGACCATCGCATTATTCCCGCCGAGTTCGAGTTGCAGGGATTTGAAATCGAACGCGCACGCCTGCGCCACCGCGCGCCCGCCCGCCAACCCGCCAGTGAACGACACCGCGCGGACACGCGAATCGCTCACGAGCTGGTGCCCGACCGCCGCGCCGCCGTTCACGATCTGGAACAGCCCTTTCGGCAAGCCGACTTTCTCCAACGCCGGGGCGAGGAAAAGGGGCGCGTAAGGCGCGTATTCGGACGGTTTGAGGATGACCGGGCAACCCGCCGCGAGGGCGTTTGCCACTTTGTGTGCGGCGAGAGCGGCGGGCGAGTTCCACGGGACGATGGCGACGGCGGGACCGAGCGGGGCGCGGTGAATTTCCACTTCCCCGTGCGGGCCGGGCGCTTTGTTGAGCAGATACCCGGTACGGAGGACGCCTGCCGCCGCTTTGAACGCCAACCAGACAATCGCGTTGATGAACCCAGTCAGGTTGATGATCATGCCGGTGTGCACGGATTCCACCGCGGCGATCAGGGGTACCTGCCCCATCAATTCCCCCGCGGCGGCATCGAGCAAGTCCGCACGGGTATCCGGGGAGGTGTTCGCCCATACGCCAGACGCGTGGACGCGCGCGGCGGTGGCGAGGGCACGTTCCACGTTCTCCGGGGCGGTGGCGAGCATCGGGTTGAGGGGTTCGGTGGTGTTGGGGTTTTTCACCCACTGGCCGAGGTCCACGGTAGGGGTGAGGCGTTCGCCATCAATGAGGTCGAAGAGGTCGAGGTGAGGGGTGGGGTCTGGGATTGGGTTCATGGGAAGTCCTTTGAATACACCGCAGAGTCGCGGAGATTACAGAGTGTAAAGAGATTTGACTTTATAAATGATTTATCCTTTGAAATTTAAGACGCGGCGATGAATTACCCTCGCCATACCGGCCTCGTCAAACACGTCGCGCCCCCCTCTGCCTTCAACGAAATCTCGTTCCCCTTGTAGGTGTACACTGTACAGCCTGCCGCTTCCAGGCGCGCTTTCGTGGTCGGGTTGCCTTCGAGCATTACACAGACGCTGGGGGCAAGGGCGAGGACGTTAGGCCCCATTGTGCGGTATTCTTCTTCGGGGACTTCGACGAACTGGAAACCTTTTGCTTGCAGGAATTGGTAAAACGGCACGGGCATGTGCGGGAGGTAAACAACGGCGAGTTTTTCGCCCACGATGGAGATGAAAGACATCAGATGCAGGCAGGCGTCCGGGCCGTCGGCGTAGGGGAGGTGGACGGGGATTACGTTCACGTTGGGCAGGGCCGCTTGCAGTTGGCGGAGGCCCTCAGCGTTCGTGCGGAAGCCCTGTCCCGCGGCGAGGGTGTGTTCGTCCACCCAGAGCAGATCGCCCCCCTCGGCCAGCGCGTCGCCGTGTAAGCGATAGTGAATGGGGACGCCCATCCCTTCGAGGGTGCGGGCGATGGCGTCTTCTTCACCCCGGCGGAGGTCTTTGCCCATGCGGAGAATCACCGCGCCCTGGTCACAGACGAGGACCGGGTCGTAGACGAAGATGGCATCGGCGTGATCGGGGAGGGAGGATGCGTGATAAGCCACTTCCACCCCCGCGTGGGTCAGGATGCCGACGAACGCGGCGTGTTCGGCTTGCGCGGCGGGGAGATCAATGCCTGCCGCGTAGTGCCACCGCGCGGGGTCGGCATTGCCGAACGTCTCATCCGGAGCGCGGACGAGGACGGTTTGCAGGGGGGCGATCATGGATTGGGAGCCGTAGGTTTTCATAAAGAGATTGTACACAGATGGCACAGAAATGACACAAGAACGCAGAGATTTTTATAAGATTGATCTGTGTCCCGTTCAAACACTAAACGACGTCGTCTCTCGCCCTTCGACAATTGTTTTTGCCGCTTCGAGACGCCCGCGCTCGGCGGGGAAGGCCATGACGAGGGCCATCGCGGTGTCGCGGAGCATCCGGGCGATGACGCCGCGGTTGTGGGTGTTGCTGGTTCCGGTCATTTTGAGGGCCAACTGGCAGACTTCAAACGCCGCTTCGGAGATGGTGCCTTTCGCCATGCGCCAGGTTTGCACCACTTCAGTCTTGGGTTTGAGCGGTGGCTCGGACGTTTCCAGGTCAATTTGCCGTTTGAGCCAGAGGCGGGCGGTTTCGATTTCCACAGTCATTTTGCCGATGAGTTCCTGGTGGAAGGCACTGGTGGCGATGGGTTTGCCGGTGTCTTCAAATTTCATGCGGGTGGTGAAGTCGAGGGCGAAGTCGTAGGCTTGTTTGGCCGCGCCCAGATAAATGGCGGAAATGGCGGGCTGGTTGCCCATGAGGGAGCCGCGGCTGGTTTGCATCATTTTGACAAACGCGCCGGGCACGGTGAGGGCGTCTTCGGCGGGGATGAAGACGTTTTCGAGGGTGATGCCGTGCGAGGCCGTGGCGCGCATCCCCATCGCATCCCACGCGGGCCGTTCCCGGACCCCCGCGGCGTCGCGGGGCACGAAAAACATCGCCAACCCCTCCGCGGTGTCGTACCCCTTGAGCTTCGCGGCGACAAGGTAGGCATCAGCCACCCCCGTGTTACAGCCAAACGATTTGACCCCGTTCAGAATCCAGCCCCCGCCGGTGGGCTCGGCCTCGGTTGTGATGTGGACGGCGCTTTTGGACGATTTTGCCGTCTCGCTGGCGAAGTTGCCGAGCAGTTCACCCCGCGTGCCCATTTTGTGCAGGACTTTTTCGCCAAACGCCCGGACGAGGGGGATTTCTTCGGAGGTGAATTTGCCTTCGTCTATCGCTTCCAGGGCGAGGAGGCCGCGCGAGGAGGTGGAGCAGTGAAAAAAGTAGGCGAGGGCGGTGGAGGGGCAAGCGGTCCCCATTGCGAACGTGGCCGCGGCGAGGTCGCGCAACGTCCCGCCCAACCCGCCGAACGCTTCGGGGATGACGAGGCCGAGGAGGCCCGCCTCGCGGAGCGTGTCCCGGTGGGGGGCGTAAAAGTGCCCGGTCGCGTCCGCTTCTTCCGCGTGGGCGCGGAGTTCGGGGAGAATCGCTTCCACGCGGGCGGCGCGGGCTTTTTCGGTGGGGGTGAGGTCGTCGAAGAGGAAGGAGGCGGTGAGGTTTTCGGGCATATCAAGTCCTTTCGTGATGCGTGAAACGTGAGGTTAGGGAGAGAGTTTGTGGGTAAGTTTGGTTTTGAAGGTGGCGACTTTTTCTCCGTAGGTTTCGGCGACGCGGAAGGTTTGGAGATGGAGGCAGGGGGAGTAGTCGAATTCGAAGCCGTTGAAGGCGGCACGATAAAATTGACCTGTAAAAGCGGCCTTCATGGACGGGGGTATCGTGTGTCCGTTATCCAGGAGCGTGCAGAAGAGGTTGTGTGCCGGTTCGCCTAGTGTGAGAACCAATTCGGGTTGGAAAGAAGCGAGTTCCTGACGTAAATAGGCCTGACATTGTTCGAAATAGGGGCGGATAAATGCCAGGCCTCCGGGGTGAAAGTCAGCGGGCGGTTTTTCAAACGTACATTTGACCAGGTTGGTCGCATATATTTGGGCGGATTCGTAAATTTTCTTCCCCAGTAAACCACGGAGCCATCGAGACAGTTGGCTGTTCGGATCATCCAGCATGAGAACATTTTTGACGCGTTCGGGGCGGACACGAATGGTTGGGTCTTGGCCGATCACCATGAGTTTCAGGCCTGTTCCTGGTTTATAAAAAGGCTTCACCCGGAGGTGGATTTGACAACCTGGGATGGTGGAACATTTTGTACAAGTGTCGGGATAGCCAAACAAGATTCTTCTCCAATCAGGGATCGCAGTTGAAACTACGGCAATCATTTACAAAATCAGCCTGTGCTGACTCTCGCGACGAATCGCGCCTTAAAATTTCACGCATCACGCATCACGGTTCACGTATCACGGGTCTCTTCAAATACCGCCCTCTCGCCTCCCCAACCACTTTTCCATTCTCAAACACCCTCTCCCCTCGCAAAAACGTCGCTTTTACTCGTCCGGTCAATTCCTGGCCCTCGAACGGGGTGTACATCTGCCCGGACTCTGATTCTGCGGCGCGGACGATGAAGGTTTCGTGCGGGTCGAAGAGCACGATGTCGGCGTCGTAGCCCTCCGCGAGGTCGCCTTTGTTGAGCAGGCCGAAGCGTTGGGCGGGGTTCCAACTCGTGAGTTCAGCCATGCGGTGGAGGGGGAGGCCACGCCGGACGCCTTCGCTGTGCAGGCCGGAGAGCAGGTATTCCGTGCCGCCGAACCCGGATTTCGCCATCCAAATGTCGTTGGGGTGGGTTTGGTTGTATTTGAGTTCGGGTTTGCAACAGGCGTGGTCGCTGACGACCCAATCCACGTCGCCCGCGAGGAGTTTTTCCCAGAGGAATTCCACGTCCGCTCGGGGGCGGATGGGCGGATTGACTTTGGCGAGAACGCCGGTGGGTGCGTCCACGTCCAGGAGCAGGTGGCCGACGGTCACTTCGCGGCGGAAGTTGATGTGGGGGAACAAGTCGCGCATCAACAACGCCGCTTCGAGAGCTTTGCGGGAGCTGAGGTGAAGCAGGTTGATGTTGGCGCAGTTGGTTTCGTAGGCGAGGTAGGACGCAATGAAAACGGCCAACCCTTCGGAGTGAGGCGGGCGAGCGGCGTGGTAGGCGTGCAGACCGTTGGGGCGAGACAACCCGCCCGATGCTCGTTTTACCATTTCAAGCTCGTGCCGGGTTGTCTCGCCCTTACCTGCGCGCTCCACCATCGCGGTGTAGGCGTTCAGAATGTCGGCGATTTCGCAGTGCAGACTGAGCGAAATGTAGGGGGCCATCTCCGGGTATGTTTCGAGCATTTCGGTGAGTTTCCGCATGATGAACTCGAAGTGGGCGAAGTCGTAGCTTTCGCCTTGTTCCAGGCGGAGGAAGTTGTGTTGTTGATCGGAGCGTCCATGGAGACCGTGCCCGCCGTAGAACATGAAGATTTTGAAGGAAGACACGCCAAAGTCGGTGAGCAGGGACGGCATTTCGTCCAGGTGGGTGCGGTTGATCGGGGCGAGGTGGTAGGCATAGTCCACCCAGTAGTTTCCGGCGGAGAGGGCCAGCACTTCGGGGAAAAATTCGCGGTACGGGCCGCCTTTGTTGAGGTAGTAATCGCCTGTGCGGAAGTAGGTCAGTGCGGAGGTCACGCCCCCCATCGCGGCGGCTTTGCTTTCGGTGACGGCATCCTCAGCAAGAGGGGAGTAGATGCCGACGTGCATGTGGGCGTCCACCAGGCCGGGGAAGGCGAGCTGACCGCGGGCATCGTACACCGCGCGGGCCTCGTCCGCGGAGATCATCGGCGCGAGGCGGGTGATGCACCCGTGCATGATCCCGATGTCAAGCGGGGTGATTTCCGTTTGGTGGGGTCTCACCACGCGGGCGTTTTTGATGACGAGGTCGAATTGGGGGTCAGGCATAGTCACTCCTTGACGAGCAGGGTCTTTCCATGTATTATTGTTATAACATTATAACATTTGCTTGTCCAGAATATCTCATGCTGACCCTCGACCGAAACTCTCCCATTCCTTTGTATCACCAGCTCAAACAAATCCTGCTCGAAAAAATGGCGCAGGGTGAGTGGCATCCGGGTGATTTGATTCCGTCCGAGCAGGAATTGCAGGACACGTATGGCCTGAGCCGGATCACCGTCCGGCAGACGTTGGGGGAGATGGTGAACGATGGGCTGTTGCTCCGCCAGCGTGGACGGGGGACGTTCGTGGCACGGGCGAAGATCGCCCATGATCCGGCCCAACGATTTGGCATCAGCGATTACATGCGCCAGCAGGGCATCGAACCCGGTTGGCGGGTAGTTGATGAAGGGTGGATGGCCGCGCCCCCCTCGGTCGCCGTCTCCCTGCAATTGTCCACCCCCGCACAGGTGTACCGAATCCGTCGTTTGCGTCTCGCGAACGATGAGCCGATTGGATACCATCTCGCCTACCTGCCCCAGGCCAGTGCGGAGTTTATCAACCGAGGCGCGTTGCTCGAAGGCGAATCCCTGGCCTATCTGCAAACCCACCCGCAAATCTCCACCAGCCGCGCCCACCGCACCATCGAGGCCATCCCCGCCGGAGACGACGAAACCGAGTGGCTGAACATCGAACCCGACTCGCCCATCCTCCGCATTCAACGGCTCATCACGGCGGAAGATGGCACGGTATTGGAGTTTTTGTGCGCGAGTTATCGGGGGGATCGGTTTAAGTATCAGATTACGATTTGAGACGTGAAACGTGAAACGTGATGCGTGAAAGGTGAAATCACATATCATCACGTTTCACTTCATCTGTTCTACGCTCTACGTTCTACGTTCTACGGTCCCCTCCCAGGAGTTCCCCATGCCCCAATCCTACGGTTCCCCCTCCTCCACCCGCTCCTACCAGTGTTTTATGGGACGCTGGGAAGGTGCGTGCAAAACGTTTGACGCCCAGGGTAACTTTATCGAGTCGTCCGCGGTGCATATGGATGTGTATTGGGTGGACGAAAACACCTGGCATTTGCACGAGGATTTTGAAAACCTGTACGAAGTGGGGAAAACGGTCTTTCACACCGACATCCAGGTGAACGGCAAAACCTGCTTCGCCGAAAACGACATGCTCCGCATCGAAGGCGCGGAACTGACCCCGTACAATTACGTGTTCACGATCTGGAGCAACATCTCCAAAACGATTGTGTACAACAACCATTATTTTCTCGACCCCAACACCCGCCGCATCATCACCCACAAGGTCCGCGACGGGAAAACGCATATTTTTCAGATACAGGATTTTGCGCGAGTCGTTCAGCCGTAAAATCACGCATCACGCATCACGCAACATGATTCGTGATGCGTGATGCGTGATGCGTGAAAAAGAAAAACCATGATCGTCCAAACTGCCCCTCCTTCTTCCCCCCATTTTGTCATTGAGCAAACTGACCACGCGCGGGTGTCCGGGCAAATTGCGCGGGCGTTTGGCAACGAAAATTTTGGTTCGCCCATCCCGACGGAATTGGTCATTTACACCGCGGAACATCACGACGAAGGCTGGGTTTCGATTGACGCGCTCCGCGAACAATCGCCCGTCACCGGTCTGCCGCACCACCTCACGCAAACGCCGCTCCCCTATCTGCTGATCACCTCCAAAGGCAGTCCCGACTTCAACGAACAGCACCACGCCTACTGCGGTCTGCTTTCCTCCATGCACACCTACGGCCTTTTCAACGGGCGGTATGGCTTGTCCGATTTTATTTTTATTGACCGTGTTCCAAGTGAACATAAACATGCCATGCTTAAAATGTTGGGGCAGGAACTGGAGCGGCAAGCACTCCTCAAACGCCAACTCCCCGCACCCTGGGTCGCCGAAGAAAACCTGTTTGCCAACTACAAACTTCTTCAATTTTTTGACACCCTCTCCCTCTATTTTCAACTGAGTCACCCCCAAGATCGCACCTCCACCACCTTCAAAAACGTCCCCGATGGCCGCTGGCACGATCTCACCCTCACGATTGAACCCACCCCGGACGGAACCTACACCCTGTCCCCCTGGCCTTTTTCCATGCCCGAACTCACCCTCACCACCGAAGGCCGTTATCTGACTCCTCAACCGGAAGGGACGGACTTTAAGAAAATTTTTGAAGACACGCCCAAACAAAGCCAACATTACCGACTCGTGAAACGTGATGCGTGATTCGTGAATCTTTTTCTCACGCATCACGCATCACGTTTCACCCCTCACGCCTCCCCATGAACCCCTCCCGCACTTCAGGTTTCACCCACGCCCTCGGCAACTGGCTCGGCACCGCCGAAGTCTTTGACGGCAAAGGCCGTTTTCTCGGCAATGCCACCGACCGCCGACATGTCACGGAAGTGGTTGGCGAAAACCGCGTGCGGATCGAACTCTCGTTCGTCGGCCCGCTGAAGTTCGCGGGGCACTACTTCATCGAAGATCACAAAACTCACCGGCTCTATCAAGGCCCCGCCAACGTCGGTTACGCCGAAACCCTTGCCACCAACCTGATTGACGCCAACGCCTACTGGGCGATCACCGGCCTGACCCAACGCTTCTTCCTGATGATCGCCCCCGATGGGAATAGCCAGATTTCCCTCGGCCTGATGTCCCGCGGCGACGATCTGATGTACGTCATTGTCGGTGAATACCACCGCGTCGGTGAGTACCACCGCATCCCGGAAGGGCAAACGGTTGCCGGCATCCCCGCCCTCGTCAACGGGACGCACTACGATCTTCAGGATGATCCCCTCGCGGGGCGGGATGCCCATTACCTGTTGCGGGACGGCAAATGGACGGGAACCCTCCACACGTTGGACGGGGATTTGAACGAATTACCGGATACCTCCTACGTCGAGGAAGTGGAACGAAATGGCATTGGCCCGCGAAATTCCTACTTGAGCGTTTCTGTGCGCGGCACGGCATTTGATGACCAACCCCGCATCATGAAGGTGCGCTCAAATAATTGGCAATTTTGGTCCGAGCCTGGGGATTTGGTCGGAAGCGGTTCGATGAGTGGCGGGCGCGCCTTGAGCGGTCACTTCCATCACCTCCCAGCTAACCTCCGCGTTTGGCGGCGCGAAGTTGTCACCCACGATGGCACGCAAAAAGCCGTCGTCCACACCTGGTATCGCGGGGGGCAGAGGGTGGGCGTACAGTTTGGAATATTGAAATTTGAAACGTGATGCGTGAAACGTGAAAATGAACTCACGTATCACGTTTCACGTATCACGTTCCACCCACCACTATCATGCCTCCAGCCCCTTCCTTCCTCGGCTCCTGGCTGGTCAGCGAGTACATTTACAACCCCGACAACACCTTCGCCGGAATCAACCATCAACGCCGGATGTTGCACCAACACGACGGCCTGATCCGCGTCACCCAAATTTGCGACCCGGAACCCGCGCTGGACACCCACCCGATGGCCGCGTTTCGCGGCGAGTGGGTGTTTGACTTGCGCGTGGACGGCCTCACCCGTCACTATCTCGGCCCGGACGTGGTCGGAGCAGGGCAGATGATCGCCGACGGGGTGATGATGGGGCAAGGTCGTTGGCCTCGGTTCGGCTACGATTTCACCTCGTTTTCCATTCTGGTGACCCCGGCCTACCAATTCACCGGCGGACAGTTTTTGGATGGCGAACGGTTGGTAGCAAACATCGTCGGGTTGGCTGTGCCGGAAACAGAAAAACCCGAATATCCCCATTTTACAAACCCACTTTGGGCCGCCAAAATGGCAAACACCCTTCAAAATCCGACCGCAGAAAGTTTGCTTCAATTGCAAGCGCAACTCAACATGAATGCACCAAACTGAGGAATACAAAAGAAGACGAGAAGTTCCTATCCAACTCCTACACTCCTCCTCTCCTATATTCCTCATAAAAAATTTCACGAATCACGTTTCACGCATCACATTCCCCCCCCCAGGACTCCCTCCCATGACCCTCCCAACCCCCACCGTCAAATCCCTCCTCGAACTTGTGGACGAACGCCCGGACGAAGACCGCTCCAGCACGTTCGACCAACTGTGGACCATCCTCGCCGAACTGCGCGCCAAACTCGACGCCCGGTTTGAACTTCACCCCCACCCCTCCACCGCCGACTTTCAGCCCTACCAATCCCTCGATGGCTCGGCCAAAGGTTTCCTCAGCGGATTCACCGGCCCGGAGATTGACTGGATGATCCATGCCTACATTGGCAACCCCGCCCACAGCTTCACCAATATGCACCTCACCGTGTGGCTTGGCCCCCAAACCCGCGTCCCGCACTTTGGTATGGCCCTCGGCACCATGCCCGACGTCTTCGCCTACATTGACTACGTCCCCCGCGCCGACCTGATGACCGACCTCGACTACCTCGACCGCTATTACGAACCGGTCAACGCCAGTTTTCTCCGGCTCAAACAAGATGCCCGCTTCTCCCCCTTCGTCAGCAAATCGCTGTACATGCGCCAATCACAATCCCAAACCAGTCACTGCTACCTCGTCAAACCGTCCGACGAAACCCTCACCATCCTGCGCGACCTCGCCCACGAAATGCTGGATCGCTGGCTTGGATGGATGTCCGACCCCGAACCGACGCCCGAACCCGACCGGGCCGCCCTCGCCGCCCGCGACCTTCACATCCGCCGCAGTGTCGCCGAACGTGACCCGGCCAACGTCATGGGCGAGCGACTGTTTGGGACCGCGTTGACGGATCGGTTAGTGAAAGGATTGTGGGGGGGAGAACGTGAAGCATGATTCGTGAAACGTGAAACGTGAATTTGAACCTCACGCATCACGAATCACCCATTCCCCATGATCCGCGCCCTCTACCGCTCCGCTACCGTCCCCGGGACCAAACCCCCGTATGACACCCTGACGATCAAGGTGTATTACCCCGCACAATTTACCGATTCCCCGATGGAACGGAACACGGGCGTGATTCCCCCGGACCGCGCGGGGGCACCGTACCCGGTCGTGATCCTTCTGCCCGGCATCAACGTCGGGCCAGAGGCGTACCAATGGCTGGCCGAGAGTCTGACCGGGCGAGGCATGGTGGCGGTGACGTACAGTTGGATCGCGGAGGAAATGCCTGGTTTTATTAGTCTGACGCCGGGGGTGGATTTGGATCGGGTGCGCCCGGAGACGTTTGGAAGCGGGCCAACCTGCCCGGCGCTTCGACCGATTCTGGAGGAACTGGGGCGGTTGAATCATGAGAGTTTGTTGGCGGGCGTGTTGGATTTGGATAAAATCTTTCTCGGTGGGCATTCGGCGGGGGGGACGATGGCGCTACAAAACGCGAATCCCGCGTGGTTTCCGCAGGTGAGGGGAGTGTTTGCGTATGGGGGACACACGGGGGCTTCAACGATGTTGGGGTGGCCGGAGCGGACGATTTTGCCCGTATCCGGGGAGGTGGATGTGCTGTTGATCGGGGGGACACGCGATGGGGTGATTGAAGCCTCCTCGCACCGATATGGGGACGCGGCGTCTCCGACCGGGCCAGTAGCGCGCACGTTTGACGCGATCCTCCCCGGTCCCGGGAGGGGGGTGCTGGCGCTGATCGAGGGGGGGAATCATTTCACCTTCGCCCATCCGGCTGATCCCACGACGGGGCGGGCATTCCTGGATCATGCCCCGACAAATGATGAAGATGAACTCCGCGCGCTGATGGCGGAGATGATCGGTATTTTTATTCAACAACCGGATGCGCTCGGACGATTTGTGGAGCATCCTTTATTATCTAAGTTTCAATTGAGGAGTTGACCATGTTGAAGAATTTTTGGTGGCCCTTGGAGTTTTCCCATAAAGTGACGGAGAAACCTTTGCGGGTGACGGCGCTTTCGCAAGAGTTTGTGATGTACCGAACCCCGGACGGAGTGGCGCACACGTTGAGCGATTTGTGCGTGCATCGCGGGGGGGCGTTGTCCGGGGGCTGGATGAATGGCGATTGTATCGTTTGCCCATCCCACGGGTGGGAATACACCCAGGATGGGGCGTGTACACTGATCCCGGCCAATGGGCGTGATGCGGTCGTCCCCAAGAAGGCGCGCGTGGATGCCTACCCAACGGTGGAGAAGTATGGCTACGTGTGGGCGTTTTTGG
>JABWBV010000146.1 GCA_013359445.1 Anaerolineales bacterium
CCCTCAACGTCCCCGCCCTCCTCCGCACCCACGGTCTGACCCCGAAAAACAGCCTCGGCCAAAACTTCCTCACCCATCCCGCCCTCCTCGAACCGATCCTGCATGCCCGACAAGTCACCCCCACCGACACCATCCTGGAAATCGGCCCCGGCCTGGGGTCCCTCACCCGCCACCTCGCCGCCCGCGCCGCCCGCGTCCTCGCCGTCGAACTCGACCAACACCTCATCCCCCTCCTCCGCGAAGTCCTCACCCCCTACCCCAACGTCCAAATCATCCACGGCGACATCCTCCAACTCGACCCCAAAACCATCCTCAACGATTCAGCGATTCAACAAATCAACAATCAACAATCAACAATTACCAATTACCAATTACCCAATCACCCACTCCCCCCCTACCTCGTCATCGCCAACATCCCCTACTACATCACCTCCGCCGTCATCCGCCACCTGCTCGAAAGCGGCCACCCGCCCACCCGGATCGTCCTCACCATCCAGCGCGAAGTCGCCGAACGTATCTGCGCCACCGCCGACCGCCCGCACAAAGCCGACCCGCAAATGAGCCTCCTCGCCCTCAGCGTCCAGGTCTATGGTCAGCCCACCATCGTCGCCCACATCCCCGCCAGCGCGTTTTACCCCGCCCCGCAGGTGGACTCCGCCATTGTCCGCGTCGACCTCTACCCCGAACCCCGCATCCCCGCCCCCCACCTCAACACCTTCTTCCGCCTCGCCAAAGCCGGATACGGCCAAAAACGCAAAACCATCCGCAACGCCTTCCTCGGCGGCCTGGGGTGGCCCAAAGAAAAAGTAGACACCCTCCTCCAAGCCGCCCACCTCGACCCCATGCGCCGCGCCGAAACCCTCACCCTCGAAGAATGGGGACACTTAGTCAATGCCACCCTGGAGTAAATCCATGCAAACCTTTGAACACCTCGTCATCGGCGCGGGCCTCATGGGCAGTGCCGCCGCCCGCTACCTCAGCCAGCAAAGCCAATCCGTCGCCCTCCTCGGCCCGGACGAACCCGCCGATCAAACCACCCACCCCGGCGTCTTCGCCAGCCACTACGATGAAGGCCGCCTCACCCGCCAGATCAGCCGCGACCCCGTCTGGTCCGCCCTCGCCCGCCTCGCCATCGCCCAATACCGCCCCCTCGAAACCGCCTCCGGCATCCCCTTCTATAACCCCGTCGGCATGTTGGTCGTAGATTCTGACCGGATGACCAGCCACATGAAAGCGGACCTGACCTGGGCACGGGACATGCACCTGGATTTTAATTTTTATCCCGAAGGGGACACCACGTGGCAAACATTGTTCCCCGCCTATCATTTCCCCTCGGACTATTGGGTGCTCCACGAACCGGCCCCCGCGGGGATGATCAACCCCCGCGCCATGCTTCGCGCCCAACTCGCCGTCGCCGAACAACAGGGCACCGCGCGCCTCCGCGACATCGCGCGGGACGTCGAACCCCGCGCGGACGGCGTCCTCGTCACCACCCAGTCCGGGGAACAGCTTCACGCCCAAAAGGTGATCATCGCCGCGGGCGCGTTCAGCCACCTCTTCAACCTCCTGCCCCCCGTCGGCCTCTACGCCGAAACCGAGACGATCATCCTCGGCGAAGTGGACGAACCCACCGCCCACGCCCATGCGAACCTCCCCACCCTCATCTACTTCGTGGACGACCCCGAAATTGACGACATTTACCTGACCCCACCCGTCCGCTACCCCGACGGACGGTATTACATCAAAATGGGCGCCAACACAAAATCCGACCAGTTCCCCCAAACCCTCGAAGAAGTCCAAACCTGGTTCCGCACCGGCGACAGCGACACCCACAAACCCGCCTTTGAACGTGCCCTGCAAACCATCCTCCCCGGCATCCCCTTCCACGCCTTCTACACCAAACGCTGTATCCTCTCCCGCACCCCCAGCGGCAGACCGATTGTCGATCAGATTTCCGACCGCGTCTTCGTCGCGACGGGTGGCAACGGCGAAGGGGCGAAGTCGTCGGACGCGTTAGGCCGGTTGGTGGCAGGGTTGGTGTTGGGGTGGGAGTGGCCCGTAGAAATTCCCCGCGATGCGTTTAAAGTTCGTTCGTAGCCCGTTGGTAGTGAGCCACGTCAGTGGCGTTCCCCGTTGGTAGTGAGCCACACCAGTGGCATTCCCCGTTCGTAGTAAGCCACGCTAGTGGCGTTCCCCGTTGGTAGTAAGCCACGCTAGTGGCGTTTCGGGCACGGCACTCCGCAAAGCCTCCGTGCCTCACTACGAACGAAAACAACTACCAATCCCAACCTTTTCCATAGTCTTTGACAGGATAGTTTCCCCACAACTCCCTTAACTTTCTCTCGCCCATCGTTTCATAATATTCATGCACACTAGACCAGGGCCAATCAGACATCTTATCTACATAGCCATGTTTGACAGGGTTATAGTGGATATAGTTGATCGTCGCCCAGTAATGTGCTTCATTCCGAATCATCCGATCTGTATAGCGATACCACACCTTTCTCCCTCTTTGACTGTGTAGCCCATTTACCTTCGTCGCAATTTTGCTATGCCCTTTCCGTAAAACATCACTGATAATCGCCAAATCAGGCGCCTCCAAAGAAATATGATAGTGATTGGGCAAGAAAACCCACGCCTTACATTGTACGCATTCAGATAAGCGAGACAGTAATTCATCCTTTAACAAAGAAAGCAAATCGAGCGAGTCAAAAATAGGCTTGTGTTCAAAACACGCCGCGGTAATCAAATATTTTCCTTCAATTCCCTTGAAATGCGGGGTGGCGTGATAAGGAAATCCTCGTGCTCGCCGCTCATCCAGCACAATTTGACGTTCTTCGGGAGACATTTTGCGATATTCATACATTGGACTATCCTCCGATTAATTATCGTTTGTAGTGAGCCACGCCAGTGGCGTTGTGGGCAGGCACTTCGCAAAGCCTCCGTGCCTCACTACGAACCACAGGCACAGTATAATCAGCAAAAATTTGTAGTACAAGGAATAAAATGACTCCCCACGTCTCCGCCCTCTACCGTTACCCCGTCAAATCCATGCGGGGTGAAAGCCTCCCTTCCGCCAACATCATTTACACTGGCCTCGAAGGGGATCGCCGCTTTGCCTTCATCCGCCTCCGCAACCGCTCCCGTTTCCCCTGGCTGACCGGGCGTGAAGTGCCGGACATGCTGAAATTCCAGGCCGAGTTCGACCACCCCGCCGAACCGCGCACCTCCCCCGTCTCCATCCGTACCCCGGACGGGGATATTCTCCCCCTCGAAAGCGAAGACCTCCGCGCGGACCTCGAACAGCGCGCGGGCGAACCCGTCCACCTGCTCCACCTCGGCAAAGGCACCCACGACAGCCTCACCCTCTCGCTCATGACCACCTCCGCTCTCCGCACCTTGAGCGCGCACGTAGGCTTTCCGCTCACCGCGGAACGCTTTCGCCCGAATATTTTGATTGACACTGGAGAGATGGAAGGTTTCCCCGAAGATGCCTGGGTGGGGAAAACGCTCGTCTTTGGTGACCGGCCCGATTCTGCCCAAATTCACATCGTCCGCCCGATTGAGCGGTGCATGATGATTAACCTCGACCCCGAAACGATTCGCCAAACCCCCGCCGTGCTAAAAGCCGTTGTGCAATTTCACAGTGAAAACGCTGGTGTCCACGCCACCCCGCAGAAGGTAGGCACCATCCAAGTTGGTGACTCCCTGACGTTCCTATAACTCACGAATCACGCCTCACGCATCCCCCCCCCCAACTCCCACGTCCCCTCCAAAATCACATCCGCCCCCGCTCGCTCCAACTCCGGGCGTTGACCGAAGCCGCACAATACCCCCACCGTTTGCGCCCCCGCCGACTTCCCCGCGCGGATGTCCACCGTCGTGTCGCCCACCATCAGGCAGTTTTCGGGTTTCACGCCCATTTGTTTGGCGGCCCAAAGGATGGGGTCGGGAAAAGGTTTGGTGCGGATGGCACTTTGCCCGGTGGCGAAACATTTAAAGTACGGGGTCAGTTCAAAATGATCGAGAAACCCCATCGTCCCCCGGCGTGGGCGCGCGGAGACGACCGCAAGCGGATACCGCGCGGACAGGTCAGCGAGTAGGGCGCGCACGCCGTTGATGAGCAAATAATTGTGTGGGCGCGCTTTTCGGCGTTTGTCCACCCATTCGCCGAGTTTGGCGAGTTCGTCGTCGAGGTGCAAGCGGTCGGGGATGCTGAACGCCCAGTTGGCGGGGGCTTCCACGGTCATGACAAATTTCCGGGCGAAGTCATCGGCGTCCTGGCGGGGGAGTAGAAAACGAAAGGGGCGAAACACCCGCGCGAAGGTGGCGACGTATTGGTCGTCGGTGTCGCGCAGGGTGCCGTCAACGTCGAAACAAATGGCCTGGATGCGGGGAATATCGAGAGGCATCAATCAATCTCACAGTTCACGTTTCACGCATCACTTTTCATTCTGTGATGCGTGAATTTTTATTACGGTTGTACTGCCGCTAAAATGGCTTGGGCGGTGGCAAGGTCGGGGGCGGCGACCCACAGGGTTCGATCTCCATCGCGGACGAACAGGGTGACGACGCCGTCGCTTTCCCAAGTCAGGTCGCCGGTGGGGGGGCCAAAGCGGGCGGTGGCATATTCCTGAAAGGCTTCGGCGAATTCACTGGCTTCGGTGAGGGTGTCCCATATGGTGGAGAGGACGAGGGCGGTGGCGTCCCCCGCGGGGGAGAGGTACACCGCGTAGGCATCGCCGCCCCATCCGGTCGCGGCGCGTTCCGCTTCTACATCGCCAAGACGGGTGTTTTCGTCGTGGCCCCGTGCCAGGATCAGGTAGGTGTACCATTCGCCCATCACGCTGTTGTCGAGCAGAGTCCAGCCGTCGCCAAGGGTGGGGAGCAAATCGGGCAGGGTGACGGTAACGGGCAATTCGTTCGGGTAGGTGTTGGGGTGCAGAATTTGTTCGGTGGAGACGGGGGGATCGAGGTACGCGGCGTCTACGGCAGGGAAACCGCCTTCGGTGAAGAGAAAATTGACGAATTCGTAGCCCTGGTTGTAGGGGAAGAGAAAATCTTCTTGCATGAAGGCGGGGGCGGAGTCGTAGATGGGGCTTTCGTAGGTTTCGTAAAATTCGAAGAGGTCTTGTTGGTCTTGGGATGTGCTGTGTGTGGTGAACCATTGGAGTTCGCTGAGGGTGGCATCGCCTTCGAGCAGGGCCTGGATGGCGGCGCAACGCTCGGAGTCGGCTTCGCAGGGTTCGTCGTCGTAGCCCAGGCCGTTTTTGATGTCGTAGGTTTGGTCTTGCAGGGCGTGGGTGTATTCGTGGGCGTAGGTGAGCCGCTCGGGTCCGGCGAAGGCCTCACCCTGGACGACGACCATTTCTTTGGTTTCATTGTCGTAAAAACCCGCCACCTGTTCGCTCAGCAGGTCTATGTAAAAGGTGTAAAAGTCAAAATCCGCTTCGATGAGGCCAAATGCGGCAAGGACGAGGGTGTCTTGTTGGGCATCTTCGGGGGTGTAATCCTGCACGAAGTCGTTGATGACGCGTTCGCGGAGTTGATCGGGGCTGAACAACGCCCGGTCGAATTCGCCGTTGGGATCGAGGCCGCGTAGCGCGATGACTTGTTGTTCGATCTCCATCATTTGGGCGAGCACGTCCGGGGCGATCTCCTGGCCCGAGGGGGGTGCGACTGGCGTGGTGTCCGGTTCGGGTGGGGTGGTGGCAAACGAGGTGGGGGGCGCCGCGGCCAGTTCGGTCGCCACAAGGGTGGTGACAGGGGGATATGGCCCGCTTAGGAAGGGGGTGGCGGGGGGATATGGCCCGGTCAGCGGGGTGGTCGCACTGCTGTTCAAGCGATAAAATGCAACCCCGGCGACGCCCAGCCCTACCAGGCACAAACATCCCATGAGGGTTATTCCAAGTACAAGAAAAATGAGCGAGCGATTGTTGGTCATAAATCCTCAAAAAAAATAAGGATCTACCGGGAACACTTCACACCAAAAACGGTAGAGCCTAAAGTAACTCTTCAGAGATTAGCCCGAAAAAAAAGATGGTTGCTCCGGGTGGGATGCTTATATCTCCATCTCGGCGAGGTCCAGCCCTACTCCAAACTGCTCAAAAATTTCTTCTCCCGCTTCGAGAAACGTTTTGGTTTCCAGCAGTTTCCCTGCCTTTTTCGCCCAGCGAGCAATTTCCACATACGTGCGGGCGATTTCGAGCTGGTTATCGAGGGCCTTGAATTGGCTGAGGCTTTCGTCCAAATATTGACGGGCCATTTCGAGTTGATTGTTTTCTCGGGCGATCTTGCCGGAGAGACGCAGGATTTGTCCGCGTTCCTGGCTGGGGGCCAGGGTTTTGGTCCCGCGCCCTTCGAGAAAGGTCATGGCGATCTGGCAGGTATCCTGGGCTTTGGGGAAATTGTTTTGCCCAAAGTAGGCCTCCCCCAAACACCACCAGGTATTGAGCAAGTTGTCCTGTGCCCCCATCGTGGTGAAAATTTCCAGGCTGTTGTTGGCGCTGGAGAGGGCGCTGGCCCACTCTTTGCGGGCGAGCCAGTAGCGGGACAGGTTCATATAGGCGACCCCTTTGAGAAAGTTGTGCCCGATGGCGTCGGCGCGACGTAGACTTTCGAGGAGGTATTTTTCCGCTTCGTGCAGTTCGCCCTGATCGATGAGCAGGAGGCTGATATTGCCTTGGAGTTGGATCAGCGCTTCCACATCTCCCAGGGAGTGATTGAGTTCCATACTGCGTCGGAAACTTTGCAGAGCGCCGTCCCAATGGCCGCGTTTCCACTCCAGCAACCCGAGGTTGTTGTAGGTGCGTGCCATTTCGACGATGTCCCCTAATTCTTCGCGGAGTTCCAGACTTTTGCGGACGTATTCGCTGGCCTGGGCGAGTTGGTCTTTTTGGAAATAGACGCCGCCCAGACGGTTGTAGATGGAGGCGGTTAGGTGCGTGTGGATGGTGCCTTCAATTTGGCTGAGGGCGAGGTTGAGGTACATTTCGGCTTCGTCGAACTCCCCGCGGCGGAAGTAAATCCACCCCATGTCGTTCACGATGCGGGATTGGGCGAGGGGGGAGGCGTTGCCCGTGTCGCGCAAGCGGTGAATGGCTACGGTCAGCCGGGTGAGGGCTTTGTCAAAATCGCCCTGCCGTTCAAAGGTGACGCCCATTTTGCGGTCCAGATCACTCATTTCATTTGCATACATGCCTGAGTCGTCTGCTTCCAACGCATCCATCGCCGATTGGTAGTGACTGCGCGCGGCCTGGTACTCACCACCCAACGTGAGTAAATCGCCCATGCCCTGATGAATCTGGTAGGCCTGGACGGATTGGTACATCACTTTGGGCAGTAGGCCCAGCGCGGTCACATAATGCTGGCGGGCTTGCTCGTTAGCATAGTTGAGGGCGGCTTTTTGCCCTGCTAAAATCAGATAGTGCAGGGCGCGGTCGAGTTGAGGACTGCGTAAAAAGTGGTTGGCTAAAATTTCGACATAGCCATCCATCCGGTCGGCGTAGAGTTTTTCAATCGCCTGGGCCACCCGCAGGTGGAACCCGCCCCGATCCGTTTTGAGCATGGTTCCGTACACGGCATCGGAAACCAACACATGCCGAAAGGTGTACATTTCTCCATGCCCCCCGGCTTCGAGGGCGATAAACTCGCGTTGCATCAACTCATCGAGGGCTTCGCGCAGGCGGTGTTCTTGCAGTTGATCGGCCAGGGTGAGCCGTAAGATGGGCAGGGAAAATTCCCGCCCAATGACCGAGGTGGCTTGCAGGACGCGGCGGCAAATCATGTCTAGCCGGTCGAAGCGGGTGAGGATCAGGTCGTTGAGCGTTTCGGGGACGCCGAGGTTTTTCAGTTCTACGCCAGGGACCAGCCGCCAGTGTGCCCCTTCGCGCTGGATCATGTGCCCTTCGATTAACATCCGCAAAATCTCTTCCAAATAAAATGGCACCCCGGATGATTTTTGGATGATCTGGTTCAAAATTTGTTCGGGGAAATCCGGGATCGTAAGCAGTTGATCGAGGAGTTGGTTGCTTTCTTTTTGGGAGAGGTTGTGCAGTTGGATGAGGGTCAACCGTTCGGGGATGCGCTCGCGGGCGCGTTCTTCCACTTTTTTGACGGGGCCATCCTGAAAGGGGCGGGTAATGCCGTAAATCATCAGTGGCACATCGCGCAGGCTATCGATGAGAAAATGGAGCAATTCAATCGAAGCATCGTCGGCCCAGTGCAAATCTTCGAGCACCAACATGAGGGGCTTCCGTTGGGCCTCGGCGACCATCAGATCGCGGACGGCCAGGAAAATCTGTTGGCGGAGGTGTTCGGCGTCCAGGGCTTCGAGTTGGGCGGCAATCCCTTTGCCTAACAAGACTGGGGATAACAGCCGTTGGAGATAGGGGAGCGTTTTGGCGGCAGAGGCCCCCAACAACGCGACCCCTTTGGCCTGCAATTTTTCTTCCACCACGGCTTGTGGGGTTTCTTCGGTTACGCCCAAATAGTTCCGCAGTAAATCCATAAAAATCCAGTAGGAAATGGATTTGCGGTAGGTCAGGCTTCGTCCTTCGATAATGCTAACAAATTGAGAGTCAACGGAGGCTTTGAGTTCGGCGGTCAGGCGGCTTTTTCCGATGCCTGCTTCGCCGATGACCAACACCATTTGGCCCTGCCCCCGTTCTTGTAAGGCATCGACCGCTTTTTGCAGGCGAGTAAACTCTTGGGAGCGCCCGATCATGGGGGCGGTTAACCCTTCGATGCCGCGCACCGAGCCAGGGGCACGTTTGATGCCTAAAACCTGGTAAGCGGTGATCGGGGCCCCGTATCCTTTCAAAACCAGACCGGGGATTTCTTTGAAGGCGAATAAGGCTTTGGTTTGCCGGTAAACGGCTTCGCTGACCAAAATGGACCCGGGTTCTGCGGCGGTTTCTAACCGGCTTGCGAGGTTGACCGTGTCCCCCACCGCGGTGTAATCCATCATTTGTTCCACGCCCAGGTTGCCCACGATCACCGAGCCAGCGTTAAGGCCGATGCGCATTTGCAGGTCAATTCCGTACTCGTCCAAAAAACCGGCGCGCATCATGGCGATTTCCGCTTGCATGTCCAACGCCGCGCGCATGGCACGTTCGGCTGTGTTTTCGTAGGCGATGGGGGCACCGAACAACGCCATGAGGCCGTCCCCGGTAAATTTATCCACCACTCCTTCATAGTGGTAAACATCTTCGGCTAAGACTTGCAGATACCGTTTGATGAGTTCGTAGACCCCTTCATCTTCCAGGCTTTGGCTGACTTTGGTGTAGTTGGTGAGGTCGGCAAAGAGGACGGTGACATTGCGACGTTGCCCGGCGGCGTCAATGCCCGCTCGGCGCAGTTTTTCTTTGATGTCCTTCCCTGTGAGCATATGAAGCGGAAGTGTCCCGGTCAGCGTCCGAGGGACGGTGGGGGAAATTTTCGCCAGTGGGGTGCCACAATTCCCACAAAATCGCATCCCAATGGGGTTGTTAAAACCACAATTTGAACACTTGGGATTGTTCATGCGGGTAGTATAACAGGGGAAGGGAAAATATTTATACCAAGAATATCACAATTGTTTAAGATGAAGTAATGGCTTCCTGGTGGCTTCCTAATAGCCTTGAATTCGCAATAAATTCTGCGGAATTACTCACCCAGGGAGAAGATTCCCAAAAAAGAAGATGGATGGGGGAACGTAGATTCCTCCATCCATCTTCTTTTCGAGACTCCCTAACCTTTGGGGAGAAAGATTGTCGCACCTCAGGGAAGCGCGCGGGGCCACTTGAGCCGTTACGCTTGATTTTGTCCGAGCGTTAGTCTGCCACCCCGATCAATTCTGGCAAATCATCAATCGGAATTTCGGTCAGTTGTCCTTTGAAAAGGTGATTATCTGTTTTTTCGACCTTTTCGATGAAGTCGCGCATTGCTTTGAGGACGGGCACTTCACCCCGATTGTATACTTCGCCTTGCAGAAGTTGGAGGACCTGGAGCCGGTGCTGTTTGTTTTGAATGAAGTAGGTAAACAAAGGCAGAAGCTTGTAGTAGAGTCGGATGAACTCATACCAGATTTCTACGCCGCCGCGGAGTTTGACTTCATAGGGCTTTAGGATTTCTTCACTGAAGTTTTGTTCTTGCACCGCGATTTTGATCTGGTCGGAAGCGTATTTGGCACTGTATAGGGCGACACTCACGCCCGATGAAAAGATCGGGTCCACAAAACGGGCGGCATCTCCGATCATCACGTACCCATCCCCGGCAAAGGTTGTCATGCTATAACTGTAATCCCCTTCCGTGCGGAATTCGTTGACCCGAACGGCGTTTTGCATGGCATCTTTGAGATTCTGGTTGGTTTGCACCTGAGCATAGAAATACCCTTCCAGATCTTTATTTGCTTTTTTGAACTCTTCTTTTTCGGCTACTACGCCCATGGAGGTGATGGTGTCTGTGATTGGGATTTGCCACACCCAGCCGCGTTCCACAGGCAAAAAGTAAATGTGAATATGGTCGGCACTGCCTCCCGTTCCTCGATCAACGCCCGTAAACCAGGCATGGACAGCATATTGATTAAAAATGGGGTCTTTTTTCTTGACACCCAACTGACGCCCTAAAAGGGTTTGTCGCCCGGTGGCATCCACAACAATGTCGGCGGGAACATCCACCGTGTGCCCCGCGAAGGCAACCCGTACCCCTTTTGCATAGGAACCCTCAAACAGAACCTGCTTGACATGCACCCCCTGGTAAACCGTGGAGCCTAAAGCCTCGGCATGTTTCAGCAATAAGTTGTCGAACTTGCCACGATCTACGTGATAGGTGTAATCCTGGTCAATCCCTTCTTGTGGGAATTCGTTAAATTCAATGGCCACGCGCCCCCGGTTGGCGGGGGCGTGCCAGGAAGCGCCATATTTTTTGACGAATCCTTCGCGTTCCATCGTGGGCAAAAACCCGATTTCTTTAAAAACGCGGGTCGAAGAAGTGACCATCGACTCGCCGACATGGGGGCGCGGGTGGTTGGCGCTTTCAAAAATGATATTTTCAATCCCGGCCATGGACAAATAACAGCCCATTGCGGCTCCTGCTGGGCCACCACCGATAATAACGACTTTACTCATGGAAATTTACCTCGTTTATTTGTTAGGTTCCGTGTGGAAATATATTCCGTCACGTTCCTTATGCAAAGTTAAAAGATTTAAAGTACCTATTCAGCCAGGGTAAAGGTTAGCCCGAAAAAAAGGCGTTTCCTCTCTAAGCCTAAGAAGTTACTTTCTGTAATTGTTCTGCCATCCTGAGCGATTTTTTCGGGAAGATGATGCTTCGTTCTTCAGGCTTAAGATTGCAGGATTCGATGTTAGATTTTTTACGATCCATCACCACGTTTTTGTACCGTTGGAAATTCCGCGGGGCTTCTAACACATCCAAAAATTCATGGTATTTTTTGTGGTTTTCAAAAAAGTCACCTGAGAGAATGAAGTGCCCAGCCGCCATCGCATGTTGATGGTCGCTGTATTCATTAAAAAAGGTTGCGGCCTCCGCAAAAGAGATAGTGTGAGGGTTGTAAAACAGTGTAATTAACCGATACACAAAGTTGTACGCCCCATTGATGTATTCATACGCTTTCAATAGTGGCTGGTTATTATTGAGATCGCCAGAAGAAAGCATTTCGTGAAGCGCATCCGCAACGAGCCAGGCACTTTTTGTCGAAAGGAAAATGCCGCTGGAAAAGATTGGGTCAATAAAACGGCTGGCATCTCCGATCAAAGCGTATCGGGGACCGTGTTTAACATTTGAGTTGTAGGAATAATCACCCTCGACGATCACATCCATCATCATCTCAGCCCCGTCAATAATCTCACGCACAAAGGGGGACTCGTTAAGTTCGTTGAAAAAGAAATCGCGTTGCCAATTCTCACTGCCGGCTTCTTGCAGTTCACGCTTTTTATCGCGCAGATAGAAACTATCCACCACGACCCCCGCGGTAATCCGATCCCGTTCCAGAGGAAACACCCAAATCCAGCCACGCTTGTTGCCGCCTAAATAAACAATTAAAGATGAGCCTTCTTCCAGCCCACCGATCATATTCTTGACGTCAATAAAGTGCGTCCAAACAGCCGTCCGCTCAAACCCAACGTTGGAAGTGCGCCAGTTGTTTTTCGAGGCCAGGAAGGTACTCCGCCCACTCGCGTCGATCAAAAAACGACCTTCGTAGGTTTGTTTTTCGCCATTCGGGCCGGTAGCAGACACGACAACTTTATCCTGTTCCGTATCGAATTTCACATCCGTCACTTTAGTCTGCTCATGGACATCCACCCCCAACTTGCGGGAGTTATCGAGGAGCATCGTGTCAAACACCTTGCGGTCCACCTGGAACGAAAGAAAACTTTCATCCGGGATAACGGCATTGAAACACCAGTTGGTTGATTGTTTCCCATCAATCGTAGCAAAACGGACGGTGGGCTTACGGACAAACAAGCGTTTCATCTCGTCCAGAACACCGAGCGCATCAAACGTTTTGTAACAAAACGGGAGCAACGATTCGCCCACATGCTCGCGGGGAAAACGCTCTTTTTCCAGAATTGTGACCGAATGACCGTGCTTCGCTAAAAATGAAGCCGCCGTACTGCCCGCGGGACCGCCACCGATAATAATGACATCTTGCATGTTCAAAATTGCTCCTTTGCCTCAAATGGCATTTCAAATAGATTTACACCAAACGCCTGCCCCTCATTTATAAGAATAGATTTTATGTTATCTACGAAAACAGGGATGGACGATAGGCCATAAATCCTACATAAATGCTAATATCCACATTAGAGAATTCTAAATGGAGCCAAAAAAGGAAGAGTTGTGTATCAAGATATATTTTTCATCCTCGCCTTAAGTTACGCGTAAAAGGCGCTCTCATTTCCCACGGGAAACGGGAGCGTCGTAAAAATGCTTGTATATCGGTATATTTTCAGAAAATAATCGCTACAAAACCCCAGACAACCACCAGAT
>JABWBV010000147.1 GCA_013359445.1 Anaerolineales bacterium
GAACAAAAAACCCTACTCGCGATGGCAAAAGGCTCCGGCATCATGATCTGGACCCTCGGGTTTGACACCACGGACGACACCTCGCTCCTCACGACAATTTATAAGACTGCCCACCCATAACCCATGCTCTACCTCGAAAACGCCACGCTCCTCACCGATGGCCGTGCTATTCGCAACGGGGCCATCATCCTGGAAGACGGGAAAATTCTCGCCGCGGGGCCGGCTGTTGGCCTTCCCGTCCCGGCCAGTGCGCGGCGTTTGGATGTGGACGGCGCGTATATCGCCCCTGGCTTTTTTGATGTGCAACTGAACGGCGGTTTTGGGCTCGACTTCACCGCCGATCCCGCCACAGTTTGGGAAGTAGCCGCCCAACTGCCACAATACGGCGTCACTGCATTTTTGCCCACCGTCATCACCAGTGAGATGGACAAATTTGCGACGGCCATTGAGATTCTCCGCGCGGGGCCACCTCCCGATTTTCGGGGGGCGATCCCGTTGGGGTGGCACTTTGAAGGGCCGTTCCTGAATCCGCAAAAAAAAGGTGCCCACAACCCCAATCTCATCCGCCTCCCCTCCCCCGACCTCGTCAAAACCTGGACGGCTGATAATCTCGTGCGTCTCGTGACGCTTGCGCCGGAAATGCCGGGGGCGCTCGACACCATCCGTGCCCTGCACGCGCAAGGCGTGGTGGTCAGTGCGGGGCATTCGATGGCAACATTTGATGAAGGATTGGCGGGGATTGGGGCGGGGATCACGATGGGGACGCATTTGTTCAACGCGATGCACCCGTTTGATCACCGCGAGCCGGGGCTGATCGGCGCACTAGGCAACTTGCCGCACGTTTTTGTCGGGCTGATCCCGGACGGGGTTCACTTGCACCCGGTCGCGGTGAATGCGGCGTGGCAGATTTTTTCGTGGCGGCGAATTGCGATGGTCACGGATGCGATGGCGGCGATGGGAATGCCGGACGGAGATTACGTGCTCGGCGGGCAAACGGTACGGGTGCAAGGGCCAGCACCCCGTTTGGCGAACGGCACCCTCGCGGGCAGTGTGCTCACGATGGATGCCGGGGTGCGGAATCTGATCGCGTTCACCGGATGTTCTGCCGCCGAGGCCATTTATTCCGCTTCCCGCACCCCCGCCCGCGCAATGGGTTTCCCCGACCGAGGCCGCCTCACCCACGGGTGTGTCGCCGATCTTGTCTTTCTCGACGAAAATCTCCAGGTCAAAAAGGTCTATCAGGCCGGAGAAATTATTTTTGAAACGTAGTACATCCGCCATTTTCACGTTTCACGCATCACGAATCACCTGATTCGTGATGCGTGAAAACAACCTCCTTCAAGATACATTATGTCCCTCTACACCGAAATTATGGAACAGCCCGGCGTGATCGGGCAACTGCTGGCCGGACAGTGGAAAACCGTGCAGACGATTGCGGCGGAAATCCGCCATCGGCAACCCGCGTATGCCTTCCTGGCCGCGCGGGGCACCTCCGACAACGCGGGGCGCTACGCCAATTATTTGTGGGGCGCGCACAACCGCCTCCCGGTCGCGCTCGCCGCCCCGTCGTTGTTCACCTTTTACGAACAGCCGCCGTTATTGAGCAACGCGCTCGTTGTGGGCGTGTCTCAATCGGGCAAGTCCCCCGACATCGTGCGGGTGATCGAGGAAGGGAAAACGCAGGGGTGCCTGACCCTGACGATGACGAACGTCCCCGCTTCGCCGCTTGCCCGCGCCGCCGATTTTGTGGTGGATTTGCAGTGTGGCGAAGAAAAAGCCGTTGCCGCGACGAAGACGTACACTGCTGAACTCGCCGCGATTGCGATGCTGTCTGTAGCCCTGGCGGGCGATGAAACGCGCCTTGCCGAACTACAACGCGCCCCCGATTGGATGCGGCAGGTGTTGGCGTTGGACGCGGAGATCGCCCGGCTCGCTGAGCGGTATCGGTACATGCAACGGTGCGCCGTCATCGGGCGGGGGTTCAATTATTGCACGGCGTTTGAGTGGTCGTTGAAGATCAAAGAATTGACCTACGTGACTGCCGAACCCTATTCGTCCGCCGATTTCCGCCACGGGCCGATTGCCATCGTCGAACAGGGTTTTCCGATGCTGGTGGTGATTCCGAGCGGGAAGGTGTTTGGGGATTTGCTGGATTTGCTCAAAACTCTGCATGGGCAAGGGGCGGAATTGATCGTCATTTCCGACCAGCCCGAAGCGTTGGCGCTGGCGCAATCCCCGTTCCAACTCCCCACGGGCATCCCCGAATGGCTCAGCCCGTTGATTGCGATTTTGCCCGCCCAGTTGTTTGCCTACCACTTGACGCGAGTGAAGGGTTACAACACCGAAGCCCCGCGCAGTATTCGGAAAGTGACGGAGACGCATTAGGAATTGGTTTTTGCAAGGATCAGCCGAGTGATGGGCTTGAATTCGTGATAAGCTGGACGGAAAGATACGATGTCTTACAATGTCATTTCCGCTTTCGTTGTTTTATTGTTAGCGAAAGGGTGGGTGCTGGTATTCATTCGCAGAAAATTTACCCTTTTATGGTTACGAAAAATTACATCCTGGTTGGCTCTCTTATTCAGCCCTATGATCGGCACCCTCTGGATGGTGGTAGATTTTCCTGAACCTCGCAGTTTTTCGTTCATTCCAACAACTTTCCTTTCCATTCTTTTCGATGTTGCTATCCTCCAATGGGTACGCGTGATCTATGAACCCCCGCATACAACCACCGATCTTGATTATCCCGATAATCCTGATCTAACTAATTTTTAGGAGTCTCCCATGACCAACCTCTCTCAAATCATCTCTGAGATGACCCTCGAAGAAAAAGCCGCCCTCTGCACGGGGGCCAGTGCCTGGAGTACCACTCCCATCGAACGCCTCGGCGTGCCCGAAATGATCGTCTCCGACGGGCCGCACGGGGTCCGGCGGGTGCCCGATGTCCACGCGATGGGGGCCAAAAGCCTGCCCGCGACGTGTTTTCCCACCGCTTCCACCCTCGCCGCAACGTGGAACCGCGATCTGGTGTACGAAATGGGGCAAGCGCTCGCCCAGGAATGTCTCACCCTCAAAGTGGATGTCCTCCTCGGCCCCGGCGCAAACATGAAACGCACCCCCCTCTGCGGGCGCAACTTTGAATATTTCTCCGAAGACCCCTACCTCGCGGGGGAACTGGCCGCCAGCCTGATCAACGGCATTCAAAGCAAAGGCGTCGGCACCTCGCTCAAACACTTCGCCGTCAACAATCAGGAATACGAACGCTTTCGCATCAGCGCGGTGGTGGACGAACGCACCCTGCGCGAAATTTACCTCCCCGCGTTTGAAAAAGCCGTCAAATCCGCCAAACCCTGGACGGTGATGTGTTCGTACAACAAAGTCAACGGCACTTACGCTTCCGAACATCACCAACTGCTGACCGAAATCCTCAAAAACGAATGGGGTTTTGAAGGGCTGGTGGTCTCCGATTGGGGCGCGGTGCATGATCGGGTGGCCGCACTCAAGGCGGGGTTGGACTGGCAAATGCCCGGCCCGCGCCCGCGCGAGGTGCAAGCGGTCGTGGACGCGGTACGTTCCGGCGAACTCGCGGAAGCTGTCCTCGACGAATCCGTCCGCCGCATTTTGGGCATTGTCTTCAAAACGGCGGAAACGCCCAAAAACGGCACCTTCGACAGCGCCGCCCACCACGCTCTGGCCCAACAGGTGGCAAGCGATGGCATGGTGCTATTGAAAAACAACGGTCTGCTCCCGCTGAAGAACCCCCAACACGTCGCCGTCATCGGGCGCGCCGCCGAACACGCGCATTTTCAGGGGGGGGGAAGCTCCCACATCAACCCCACGCGGGTGGATGTCCCCTTCAAAGAACTCCAAACCCGCGCGGGGGATGCCGAACTCACCTACGCCGAGGGCTACCCCGCCGACGACAGTTTCCGCCAGGATTTGATTGATGAGGCGGTGGGATTGTCCCAAAGTGCCGATGTCGCGGTGTTGTACATTGCCTTGCCCTCCTACAAAGAGTCCGAAGGCTACGACCGCCCCGACATGGATTTGACCGCCCAACAGGTTGCGCTGATCAAGGCCGTGTGCGCCGCCCAGCCGAACACCGTGGTCGTACTGAACAACGGCTCCACGGTGGCGATGCGGGGATGGATCGACGCGCCCGCCGCGATTCTCGAAGCGTGGATGATGGGGCAGGCGGGGGCCGGGGCAATTGCCGATGTCCTGTACGGGCACGTCAACCCGTCCGGCAAACTGGCCGAGACGTTCCCCGTCAAGTTGTCCGACACGCCCGCGCATATCAACTTCCCCGGCGGGAACGGCGAAGTGCACTATGGGGAGGGGATTTTTATCGGCTACCGGTATTACGACGAAAAACAGATGCCTGTCGAATTCCCCTTTGGGCATGGGTTGAGCTACACCACGTTTGCGTATAGCAACGCGCGGGTGTCCGCACCCACGTTCAAGGATGTGGATGGGCTGACCGTGTCGGTGGATGTGACGAACACCGGTGCCCGCGCGGGCAAGGAAATCGTGCAGGTGTACGTTCACGATCAGCAATCTAAACTCGTCCGCCCGCAGAAGGAGTTGAAGGGGTTCGCGAAAGTGGACCTGCAACCCGGCGAAACGAAAACGGTCTCGATCCCGCTCGATTTTCGGGCGTTTGCGTATTACCACCCCGGCTACCACCAGTGGATCACGGAAGCGGGCGCATTCGACATTCTGATCGGGGCGTCGTCTGCCGATATTCGCGGGACTGTGCCCGTGATGTTGGAATCCACCCTCGATCTGCCGTGCCTGCTCAATCACGAGTCCACCATCCGCGAGTGGGTGGAAGACCCCCGCGGCGGCCCGGTATTTGAGCCGACTTTCCAACAAATTAAGGCGAACATGAATAAAATGTTCGGCGCGGATGAAGAAGAGGGGCGCGATAACGGGATGGATATGATGGGCTTTTTGCTGGAGATGCCGTTGCGGAGTATTCTCCAATTCCAGGAAAGGGCTGTCGGCAAAGCGACGGAAGAGATTCTGGACGGATTGCTGGGGCAGGTGTATTCGTAAATAATGGACTGTCGTGTTGGCTGTGGTGCCTGTTGTATTGCCCTCTCGATTTCTTCGCCCATTCCGGGTATGCCGAATGGCAAACCATCCGGGGTGCGGTGTGTGCAGTTGACGGAGGATAACCGGTGTATGCTCTTCGGTCAGCCGGAGCGCCCGGAAGTGTGCGTCCGCCTGCGCCCGATGCTGGAGATGTGCGGGGAGACTGCGGAGGAGGCGTTGGCGTATTTGTATGAGTTGGAGCGGCTGACGGCGTTATAAACTGCTAAAAAAAGACCCTTGAGATTTGTTTCAAATCTCAAGGGTCTTTTTTTAGCGGAAGCCTTAATCCCGTTTCGCAATCTCTTCCCGCACGACCGGGGCCACCTTCGTCCCCAATAACTCAATCGCCCGCATCATCTTTTGGTGGTCAATGGCACCCAAACCGAGTTGGAGCAAAAAGCGTTGGTGTCCGAACAATTGGTGCTGGAACAGAATCTTTTCGATGATTTGATCGGGGTTGCCGACGAAGTCGGAGCCGCGGAGGGTGCGGGCGAAGTCGAATTGTTGGCGGTTGGTGGGGGGCCAGCCACGTTCGCGCCCGATTTTGTTCATCGCGGCGAGGTAGGAGGGGAAGTAGGTGTCGGCGGCGTCTTGAGCGTCGTCGGCGATGAACCCGTGGGAGTTGATGCTGAGGGGGAGAAAATCGTGTCCGGTGCGGCGGGTAGCTTCGCGGTAGAGGTCGGTGAAGGGTTGGAAGCGTTCGGGCATGCCGCCGATGATGGCGAGGGCCATCGGCAGGCCGAGGGAGGCGGCGCGGACGACGGATTCGGGGGTTCCGCCGACGGCGATCCAGATCGGGAGTTTTTCCTGATGGGGACGCGGGTACACCGCGAGGTTCTGGATCGGGGCACGGTGTTTGCCTGCCCACGTGACCCGTTCGGTTTCGCGGAGTTTCAGCAATAAATCTAATTTTTCGGAAAAGAGCGTGTCGTAATCGCGCAAATCGTACCCGAATAGGGGGAACGATTCGATGAATGAACCGCGCCCGGCCATGATTTCGGCCCGGCCTTCGGAGAGGAGGTCGAGCGTGGCGAAGTCTTGAAAGACGCGCACCGGGTCGTCGGAACTGAGGATGGTCACGGCGGTGCTGAGGCGGATGCGTTTGGTGCGGGCGGCGGCCATCGCGAGAATGACGACGGGCGCGGAGGCGACAAAGTCCGGGCGGTGATGTTCGCCCACGCCAAACACGTCCAGCCCGACCTGATCGGCGAGTTCGATGGTTTCGATCAGGTCGCGCAGGCGTTGGGTGGGGCTGATCATCTGCCCGGTCTGCGGATCGGGGACGAGTTCGGCGAAGGAGTAGAGGCCAATTTCAAAGGGGGTGGGGTGGGTCATGGGGTTATTTAGGGGTGGTGAGGACGATGGCATTGTTCGATGGATCGCGCATCTGTAAGCCCTCGGGGGTGGGTTCGATGGGGATGCCCGCACGGAGGGCGTGTTCTTCGACCTGATCGAGTTCGGCTTGATTGGGCAGGTTGAATGTGAAATAGCGCAGGCCGAGCGCGTCGGACGGGGCGGGGGGCGCCCCTTCGCCGACCCAAGTGTTGTAGCCGATGTGGTGGTGATAGCGTCCCGCGGACACCATGCCCATGCGGAAGGATTGGGCGATGCCCATGTCATCGAACCCTAAAATGCCGTGATAAAAATGGCGGGTTTCGGCCAGGTTGGCGACGTACAAGTGATAGTGGCCGACGCGGGTTTCGGGGGGCATGGGCTGATCGAGCCGGTCATCGGGGCGGAGGAGGGCGAATAGGGCGTTCAAATCGAGCGGTTCGCGGCCATCGCTGGGGGTGCCGTCGGCGCGGCGGGCGATGGGGTTTCCGTCCACAAACTCAAACACGCCATCTTCCGGGGACTCGGTGTACAGTTCGATGGTGTTGCCTTCGGGGTCGTCGAGGTAGGTGGTTTTGGTCATGATGTGGTCGGTGGGGGAATTGCGGTAACGGAGGGTGAATAACCGGCCAATCGCTCGTGCGAGTTCAACCCGATTGGGGAGGAGAATGGCGAAGTGGTACATGCCCGTGGTTCCGCGGTAGCGCCGCGCCCCGCGCATTTCGGTTAACCGCACGAGGTCCGCGCCGCCGACGCCCAAGCCCGCGGAATCGCCTTCTCGCCAGTGGCGTTGCAGGCCGATCACGGTTTGGTAAAAGGTCAACTGCCGTTCCAGGTCGGCGACAGTGAGGTGGACGTGTCCGGGCAGGGTGCCGGGGTGAATACGGAATGGGGTTGGGGAGAGGTTGGTCATATGTGGTTAATTTGCTGGGGGGATGAAGTAGAATAGTACCAGACTCAAACGCCTGTGAAAAGTGAGTATTCCATGAACCCGATAAGCGAACCTCTGAAAAACCAACCTTTCCTTATTCTTGATGGCGCGATGGCAACCGAACTCGAACGGCGCGGCGCAGACCTCAACGATTCCCTCTGGTCGGCGAAAATCCTGCGCGAAACGCCCGAACTGATCCGCGACGTGCATCTCGACTACTTCCGCGCGGAGGCGGACATCGCCATCACCGCCAGTTATCAGGCCACCATTGAAGGCTTCACCCGTTGGGGGTTGAGCCGCGCCACCGCCATTGACCTGATCCAAAAATCCGTCTACCTCGCCCAAGAGGCCCGCACCCTCTACCTCGCCGAAACCCTACGCAATACGGAATACGAAATACGAAATCCCCCCCTCATCGCCGCCTCCATCGGCCCCTACGGTGCATATCTCGCAGACGGTTCCGAATACCGGGGAGACTACGGTCTCACCGAAGACGAACTGATCAAATTCCACCGCCCGCGCATGGCCGCCCTGATCGCCGCCGAACCGGACCTCCTCGCCTGCGAAACGATCCCCTGCCTGCTCGAAGCCCGCGCGCTTGTCCAACTCCTGACGAGGTTCCCCAACACCTACGCATGGTTCACCTTCACCGCCCGCGATGACACCCACACCTGCCACGGCGAACCCCTCGCGGAGTGCGCCGCCTTCCTCGACCCCTTTGAGCAGGTCTCCGCCATCGGCATCAACTGCACCGCCCCGAAACACCTCCCCGGCCTGATCCGCGAAATCCGCCGCGCGACGAGCAAACCGATCATCGTCTACCCCAACTCCGGCGAAACCTACGACCCCGCCACCAAAACCTGGCTCGGCGAGATGGATTGCGACGCGTTCGGCGCACAGGCGCGGGACTGGTACGCCGCCGGGGCACAGATCATCGGCGGGTGTTGCCGGACGACGCCGGAGCATATTCGGGCGATACGGGCGGGGATTGAGTAATGAGTAATTGCTCGATTACAATGCGTGTATGTCCCCATCGCATCCAATAACCATTCACCTCGCCCGGATTGGGAAATCTACTCGCTCGTTTACCGAAGGCTTTATGCAAGACGATGGCACCCGCCTGATCACGTTCACCGTCGTCCCCCCGGATGTGCGCGCGAGCCTGTCCGCCCACTTCCGCGCGGAGGGTAGGTTCGCCCTCGATCAATTCGTCGCGACGGTGACGAAACACCTGTTTTACAACGAGTATTTCAGCATCGTGGAATTTCGGGATGAGGTGGGCGAGGTGTTGGGATATTACTGCGATCTTGTGACGCCGTTGGCGCGGGTGGGGGATGATTATTTTCAGACGGATTTGTTGCTTGATTTGTGGGTGTCGCCGGAAGGGAATTATCAGGTGTTGGATGAGGATGAATTTGAGGCGGCGGTGATAGCGGGGTTGCTTTCGGATGAACTGAGGGGGAGGGCGGTGGGGGCGTTGGAGAGGTTGAAGGATATGATCGCGGATGGGCGATTTCCATGTTTGTGAGGGTATATGCGAAAGATAATTTTGTTTGCCAGTGTCATGCTTTTTTTTGTTGCTTGCGCGCCTACTCCAAACCCCACCCAGGATGAACGTAATGCCTATCCCGTTTCAACGATTTCCCCGACAGTGATTGTTGCTGAACCAACTCTGACGCCTAGTCCCCCAACGGTGACTGCGACTCAACCAA
This sequence comes from Anaerolineales bacterium, assembly GCA_013359445.1. Classification (GTDB taxonomy): domain Bacteria; phylum Chloroflexota; class Anaerolineae; order Anaerolineales; family JABWBV01; genus JABWBV01. Next base: position 9,073 of record JABWBV010000147.1, read on the forward strand.
ATTTAACTCCAACGCCACTGGCCGTAACCGTCACCGAGCCAATTCTTACTCCATTTTCGCCAGCTAATGTTCCTGACTCCTGGCAAGTTGCAGGAGATGGATTCATTGGAGAACCATATAACAACGCGCTACTTCCTTCTCGTTACCAGGTCAAAAACGTATGGTTTACTGATCTGGAAGATAAAAGGTTGTCTGTTATTGCAGGAGCATTAATAAGCGACCCCAAAAGTGGACTGCGTCTCGTGCAGCCCTGGCCTGGATTGGTGGTTATTTTTATGTGGGATCGCAATGGCAATTTCTTGAAAGATGAAAGGGGCGAGTATTTCACCCCCATTCGGGTGGGCGCGGTTCAGATTGTGGATGCCATCGGAATGAAGTTGTATCTGGTCGCTGAGGATGGGACGGCTTTTGTTTTTGATGTCGCCACCCGCGAATATCTGTCTGAGGCCATTCCCTCTCAAATTATCATTCCTACCATGCCTACTCCGACCCAAACTTTAACGCCAGGGCCAACGATTACTGCTTTGCCTACTTTGAACCCATATCCATAAGGGTTGAAAATGGCGATTAAGCATTTTGCTCGATTAGTTCTTCTGTCATTCCGAGGCTTGGCGAGGAATCCCTGTGACGCGTAATGATCAGGCTCGCGCCTGGGGGATTCCTCGTCGCAAAGCGTCGGATGTACTCATCCGCACTCGGAATGACAGAGGGGGGTGACTACCGACACGAAAAAATCGCCAGGATTTCACTCCTGGCGATTTTAGTCTTACGCATTCACAACCCGCACAAACTTCCGTTTCCCCACCTGCAATACCCCCGGCCCCGGAAATTCCTGGAATGGCTCGGTGAGTAGATTCCCATCCAGTTTCACCGCATTTTGCTGGAGCATCCGGCGGGCGTCGCTGTTGCTGGCGACCATGCCGCCGGACACGAGTACGTCCAACACCTTTTGCCCTGGTTGCAGGGTGTATTCCGGCATGTCTTCGGGCACGTCGCCTTTTTGGAAGACGCGGATGAATTCGCCCTCGGCGTGGGCGGCGTCTTCGGGGCTGTGGTAGATCGAGACGATTTCCCGCGCGAGTTTCATCTTCACGTCGCGGGGGTGGACACTGCCATCGGCGAGACCCTTTTCGAGGTCGGCGATTTCCGGGGGTGTCCAGCGCGTGACGAGGCGGAAATATTGGGGCATGGCTTTGTCGGGGACGCTCATCACTTTGCCGTACATATCTTCGGGAGTGGAGAAGATCGGGATGTGGTTGCCGAGCGATTTGGACATTTTGATCTCGCCGTCGGTGCCGGGGAGGATGTCGTTGATGATGGCGATATTGGGTTTTTCGCCCATGGCGATCATGATTTTGCGCGCGGCGGTCATAATGTTGAACATCTGATCGGTGCCGCCCACCTGCACGTCGGCGCGCAACGCGTAGGCATCGTACCCCTGCATGAGGGCGTAAAAGGTCTCGTGCAGGTACACCGGGTCGCCCGCGTCAAACCGTTTGCGGAAGTTTTCCCGCGTTAGAAATTGCTGGATCGTGAAGTTGGACGCGAGGTGAATCAGTTCGGCAAAGGTCAGTTTGGAGAGCCAGGTGGCGTTGTACTGAATTTGCGTTTTGGACGGGTCGAGGACTTTGTAGGCCTGGCTGGCGTAGGTTTGCGCGTTGTGGGCGACATCTTCCGGGGTCAACTGCGGGCGGAGTTTGTCTTTGTCGGACGGGTCGCCGATGAGGGAGGTGTAGTTGCCGATCAGGAAGATGATCTCGTGCCCGAGTTCCTGGAACTGGCGCAGTTTCCGCATGGGGACGGTGTGCCCCAGGTGTAGGTCAGACGTGCGGGGGTCCACGCCCAGATAAATCCGCAGGGGGCGGCCCGCTTTTTGGGCTTCGGTCAACCGCTCGCGCAGTTCTGCCGCCATGTTGCGTTTGAGGGTTTCATCCCCATATTGGGTGCCTTGCATCAGGTATTCGACTTGTTCTTCTATGTTCATCATGGTCTCCAAAAAATGGTTCGTAGTGAGGCACGAAAGTGCCGCCGCCGCCGCACTATCGTGCGGTACTACAAACAGGCTAAACCAACAAAAAACGCCCTCGTGGTGAGGGCGTCTGAAATCTCACCGTTTTTCGGGTTACTTCCGGGCGTAATAGGAATAGGAAGGATTGTCGGAGGGGGCGGCTTGCAGGCTCGCCATCCGTAAAATGGTTTCTAAAATGAATTCGCCATCCGTGAACCCGGTGCGCCCGCGTTCCTGGCCCTGGTAATTGACTGTGCCCAATGTGCGGAATTCAAAATGCGCCTTGCCTTGCGCGGTCTCGCCGACCACCTGCACCTCGCGTGCCCCCCACTGCGCGGGGATGACGCGCACCGCGCCAATTTCGTGCCACCCCAGCTCCGTGCGCCGCACCCCGTTCGCGAAGCTGATCCCGCTCCGGCTCAGGCGGAGGACCGTTTTCCGATCCATCCAGTTCCCAAACGAGATGCTCGTCGCGGACAGAATAAAAACCACTGCCAGGATCAGCCCTAAGTTGGCCCACTGGGACCCTGCGAGCCGTAAAACCGTGGCGGTGGCGAGAATGACAATCGCCATGCTCCAACCGATGATTTCGCCGCGCACGGGAATCCGTTCGGGGGTAAATTCACGAGGGGTGGAGAGGTCTGCAACCATGCGGGCATTATATCACCGCTTTTAAGACTTCCAAAGTTTGGATTTGTTCAGCGTAGAATCGCGTGTATCCCATTGTAAGGGCGAGACGGGCGGGAAAAGTCTCCATTTTGCAAAAGAAAGGTATTTCCCACCCGTCTCGCCCCGACGTTCCTGCGATCACGTTTTTTTAAGTCTTCCGGTGGAGTAAATGGGGAGGCTTGTGCTATAATTCTGCGCGTATGTTTGGGCAAGAAAACGATGGTGTCCGTCGCTTTCTCATGACAAAAGAAGAGATGTATGACTTTCGATCTGAGTTCTCCAGTCTTGGTGTTGAATGCCAATTTTGAACCCATCCACGTCTGCAATGTTCGGCGTGCGATTGGGTTAATCATGGAAGAAAAAGCCTCGCTTGTCCTGAATGGGCGCGGGTATATTCGCACCGTTCGCACCCCTGTTCCCTGCCCTTCGATCATCCGCCTCTCGAAGATGATCCGCAAACCCCACGCCATTGTCAAATTGAATAAACAAGAAATTTTCCGGCGGGATAACTATATCTGTCAGTATTGTGGTCAACGTCCCCCGCGCCCCACAGTGGATCACGTCATTCCCCGGCATATGGGCGGCCCGCACTCGTGGGAAAACCTCGTGACCGCTTGCCCGCATTGTAACCATCGGAAGGGCGGGCGCACAGTGGAACAAGCCGGAATGTACCTCAGCCGCACTCCTTTCCGTCCCCCGGCCTCCGCCAAGTACATTTTTGGACGGTACTTGCAGAACAATGAGGATTGGGAGGAGTTTGTGGCGGGGTGGTAGTTCCTCCGAAAAAAGATGGGCGGGTGCCATACAGCACCCGCCCATCTTTTTTTCAAAAGATGGGCGGGTTCGTATATACTATATGTATGATTCCGTCTTCTCATCTTTCGCCTCCGCATTATCAAAAGCACCGGCAAGCCGGGCAGATTATTGCACATGAATTTGAGCGTGCGCGAGAGGAAGTTCATCTCGAAATCAAAAAACGGGGTACGGTGACGACGTGGGCGGCGCGGCACGCCCACACGAAGTTCCATGGAGCATAAAATACAGGATGCCTACGATTATCTTGTTGCCAAAGCCCAGCTCGAGACTGATCTCGCGCGGGATCTTTTGGAAAAGGCGCGCGGCACGAATGATTATCACCGCGAAAAGGCGGCGGCAAAGCTTCTGGCTTTCCATGAAAACGAGGAAGAGATGATTACGCTCTACGTAGAGGCGAAACTCTACTATCCGGAG
>JABWBV010000773.1 GCA_013359445.1 Anaerolineales bacterium
CCGGAAGAGTTCCGGTTTACCCCCTTCCTGGTGTATGAAGAAGGGCCAAATGGCGAACAACAAGACCGCTGTACCTCCTGCGGGATTTGTTCAAAAGTTTGCCCCCCGCAATGTATCTGGATCGTCCAAACCAACGACCCGGAAACCGGGCGGCCCATCCCCGAACCCCAAGAGTTTTTCATTGACGTAGATATCTGCATGAACTGCGGGTTATGCGCCGAATACTGCCCGTTTGATGCGATCAAGATGGATCACGATTTTGAAATGTCCGTCTACAACCGGCACGAAACCAACATCTTCAACAAAGCGCGTTTATCCAAACCCGCTTCTTACTATGCAGGCATCCGCCCACGCAACTTCGAAGCCGAAGAAACCATCCGCCGCGAAAAAGAAGCCAAAAAAGCGGCGCGTAAGGGTGCCTAATCTCTTGGTACAATAAACCTCCCAAGCCAACCTTCTTGGAAGGCCCCCTGCCCCATACGTAGTAACGGCTAAAATCCTTTTCGACGAAGCCGTTACTACGTTTTCTTCATCCCCCCCTTGATCAGCAACCTCGATACCGAACTTCTCTTTCCCTCCCGAGTGATCCCAGCTTTACGCGATTTGCGGGGAGAAACCTGGCATACACTCATCGAACACGTAGACGAACACCCCCCTACCAGCCCAGAAAAAAAGACCTTTGTGCTGATGATGGTTAAACTAGGCGGTTGCTTGACGTGTGATGCCGATGCTTACCGCGCCCACCTGGGCTGTACGGAATGCGCCCGTCAAACCATCCGCCGTTTCCGAGGCGAAGATCAAGAACTGATCGAACTCTACACCCAGGCTCGCCTGGAACTTGAGCGACAAATAGGATCATGAACCATGTTCAATCGTAACAAAAATATTCCCGCCCCCCCACCTACCCCTGAGGCCGCGCCCGGAGATCCCGTATTTCACCACGCCATCGCGGTCGCCTCTGGCAAAGGGGGCGTGGGCAAAAGCACGGTTGCCGTCAATCTGGCCGTTGCCCTTGCCCAACGTGGCGCCCGCGTCGGCCTCCTGGACGCCGACATCTACGGCCCCAACATCCCCACCATGATGGGGCTTGAAACCCTCCCGCCGGCCCGCGACAACAAAATCACCCCTGCAGAGGCCTACGGGGTCAAAGTTATTTCCATCGGATTTTTGGTCAAACCCGGACAACCCCTCATTTGGCGTGGCCCCATGTTGCACTCTGCCATCCGACAATTTGTCCAGGATGTCAACTGGGGCGAAATCGACTACCTGATCGTCGATCTTCCGCCCGGTACGGGCGACGCCTCCCTGTCCGTCGCCCAAACCTTGCCCCTCACCGGGGGCGTCATTGTCACCCTCCCGCAACAGGTCTCCCTCGACGACGCCCGTCGCGGGTTAGAAATGTTCCGTGAGTTAGAGGTGCCCCTCTTTGGGGTGGTAGAAAACATGAGTTATCTGGAACTGCCCGATGGGAGCCGGATGGACATTTTCGGGGGCGGGGGTGGGGAACGGCTTGCGCGCGAAGCGGGTATCCCCTTCATTGGCGCGGTCCCGATGGACCCCTCTGTGCGTCAGGGCGGTGATTCCGGCAAGCCCGTCGTGATTTCCCACCCGGAGTCTCCCGTGGCCAAAGCCTTATCCGCCATCGCCGACGACGTACTCGCCAAAATCAACGCCTCTTTTCAACAAAACGAGGCCATCCCCATCAACATCCGTGGCTAATCGACATCTGTTCGTAATTCGGGCTTCCGTTAATCCCGGTAGAACCGTAATTGGACTTAATGGGTATGTTTACCCTGTATAGAAATGAAGAAAGGAAAGGGCCTGTTCTAGGCCTTCTTTCTTTTCAAGACTACTCCGGGTGTGAGTAATAAAGAAATTATTGACTTTTTAATGGAAAACCGTTAGAGTAATGGACGTGCCCATTTGGCATGGCCTGAAGACGATTAGCTGTATATATGACCCCTTATATTGTTGGTATCCGTTTCCAAAAACTGGGAAAAACCTATCATTTTGACGCCAGTCGATTTCGTGATGTAAAACCTGGAGATTTCGCTGTGGTTGATACCAGGCGTGGTAAACAGATTGGACAAATCGTCCAATTAGTCGCGTCTCCTCCCCCCCCTCCCGAGGGGTACTGGAAAGCGATTCAGCGTGTCGCCAGCCCGCGCGATTTACTCCTGCGCGAAGAAAACAATCGCAAACAACTTGAAATCACCATCGAATGTCGTGCGAAATCCGCAGAACTAAAAATTCCGGTGGACATTAAGTTTGTCACCTCCGAAATCAGTTTTGACGGAAAGTTTTTGTCCGTGCTATATAGTTACGAAGGCGAAGATAAACCC
>JABWBV010000148.1 GCA_013359445.1 Anaerolineales bacterium
TGGGTATTGAGGGAGGTGGCGTGGATTTGCCACCCGTTAGGGGTTTGTTCGAGGTCGGTCACGCGGGCGTTGAGGGTAACGGTCCCGCCTAACGCGGTGATTTTTGCGACAAGGGGTTCGCTTAACGCGGTGCCCCCATCGGCGGGGAGGTAGGAAAATTGCCAGTTATCGCGGCGAAGGAGGGTATAAAAACGCAGAAAGGCCAGAAACCCCGCGAGGGGGACTTCTTCGGCGGGGGCGGCCATCCCGTTGCGGGTCAGGCCAACGACAAAAGCGCGCAGGGCAGGTGACCAGGTGCGGGTGAGGTCGTCGAGGGTTTGCCCGGTGAGGGGTTGATCTTCCGCCAACGGGTCCACGCCCAGCCCGTACAGAATCCCCCCCCAGGCATGGAGGAGGCTTGCCCAATCATCCAGCCCCAACGCATTCAGAAAACGCGGGTGCAGAAAGAGCATTAGATAATGCAAGGGCGCGGCGATCCAACTATATCGGATCAGGCTCCCGGCGGGGGTGATGCTGAGGCGTCCGTGATGTTTGTAGAGCCAGGATTCCTCGAGGGCGGGGACAAAATCCGGGGTGAGCGCGTGGCGGGCAAGTGTGGCTTTGAGATTGACGTAGGGATTCCAGATGCCGTGAACCCCATGCTCTGCGCGGAACTGCCAGGTCTGGCCTTGATAGTCAAAAGAAATGGTTTCCCCGCCTGCGATACGCCCGCCAACAAATTGGGGATGCGCTTCGAGTAAACGAGGGTTTAGGCCACGTTCGGCAAGGTGTAAGGCGGCGAAGAGGCCCGCAATGCCACCACCGATGATGAGGGGGGAGGAGGGTGGGTGGGACATGGGTGCGTGATGCGTGATGCGTGATGCGTGATGCGTGAAATGATAATGGGGGGTTACGGTTTACGCTTCATGGGAGGTACACGATTTTGCCGGTTTTTGCGGATTCGTAGAGGGCCAACACCGTCTGGATATGATTGCGCGTTTCGGTGAGGGAGAGGGCGTTGGGGGTTTGATCGAGTAAGGCGGCGTGCATGTCTTCGACTTCGCCGGAGTAGAGTTCCACCTCGGGGACAGGCAGTTCTTCGGAGATGCCATTTTTGTTGGTGAAGGTGAACGAACGATCATCCCCGTCTAATCCGGTGAAGGGACGGGTGAGGTGCAGGCGGCCTTCCGTACCGACGATTTCAAAAAATGTATGATAGGGGGTACGGAATGAGGAGGCGATTTGGGCGATCGCTCCCTGCGCGACCGCTCCCTGCGCGACCGCTCCCTGCGCGACCGCTCCCTGAGTGTAGCCCATCTGCCCGGCGAAGGTCTCATCCACCCCGGTTGGGCCGACCCATTGCGTGCCCAAAACCCATGCGGGCTTCCCCCCCATCACAAATTGGGCAAAGCTCATCGGATACACGCCCACATCCCACAGACACCCGCCCCCGAGGGCCGGGTCCATACGGATGTTGCCGTCCGGGTTGGACATGGCAAAGTCAAAGGTGCCGCGCACGAGGCTGATGGTACCTAATCGGCCACTCTGCACCCAATCCCGTGCAATTTTTGTTTGGGGATGGTGGAGGTACATGAACGCTTCGGCAAGGGGGACACCCGTTTCTTCGTGGACGGCGATCATTTCATCGACTTCCGCCAGGGTGAGGGCAAAGGGCTTTTCGCACAGTACGGCCACCCCCGCGCGCATGGCCTGGATGCTCCATTCCGCGTGCAGGTGATTGGGCAGGCTGATGTACACAGCGTCCACAGCCCCGGAGGCAAGCATGGCCTGGTAACTGCCAAAGGCCTGGGGGATGTCCCACTTTTGGGCGTAGGCATCGGCGGATGCCTGAGTGCGGCTGGCGACGGCGACCAGTTCCCCCCGTTGGGAGGCGCGAATAGCCGGAATCAGACGGCGGTTGATATTGGCGGTGGAGAGTAATCCCCAGCGAACGGTTTTCATATGGAAACTCCTTGCAAAAATAACTTGGAATTCGCAAATCCTCTTCTCGATATGGAACCAAGCAAACGAACGGCGTTCCTGAAAAGGACCTCGCTGAACCCAAATACCGGCTGTTTAGTTAAAGGAACGCCGTTCGTGCAAACTAAGAATTGTTGGAAAGAAACCCCTAAAATTCCACTTGCAACAATTTTAGTGGCGTACTCAAAAAGGCCCGGATATACCGATTGGTCACTTCCGGCGCTTCAAATTGGGGCCAGTGTCCCGCGCGCGGGATGATCCGCAGGTCAATATCCTTCATTTCGTCCGACAAAAAACTGGCATCCCGCAGAGGGACGGTGTTATCTTCCATACCCCAAATCGCGAGCGTTGGCACGTCCAACTGGCTCAACTTTCCACGCAAGTCATTGTGCCGCATCGCCCAAAAACAATCGGACCGCACCCGCCCCTGCCCGGGACGGCGGGCATCGGCGCGGAGTTTGGAATACTCTTTTTCATCAATCCCGCTTTGTTCGGCAAAGGACGACGGACGCATCAACCGGTCAGTCAGGCCATACATGTACGGTTCCAACCGGGCCGTAAACCAGTTGATCACGGGAAACCGCTCCAAAACGACAATCCACGAGACAAACATATTAATAAACAGCGACAATTCCCCGCTCACAGTCGGATTGAGCAAAATCAACCGTTCCACCAAACCCGGATGCCGAAGCGCCAACGTCAACCCAATCATCCCCCCCATCGAATGACCGACATAAACAATCGGCTTATCCGAAAGCTGACGCGCCAACCCGGCCAGCACATCGGCATAAAAAGGAATCGTAACCTCTAAGGGCGGGGGCGGCGACTCCCCGTAACCCGGCAAATCCACTGCCAGGCACCGATACCGCCGGTCCAACGCGGGAAACATCGGGGAAAGCGCATACCCCGAACTAGACCAGCCATGAACGAACATGGCGAGTTGCCCGTTGGGGCGGCCATGTTCGTGGGCATGAATGGGATGTCCATCAACGGTAAAGTGCGAATGAGACATGAGCCTTCTCCTCTATACAATGCCTAAACTTAAGAATTTTCTGGAGCCTTAAGGCGCTTGAGGTAATTGGTCACACGCGCTTTCGTGAGCAATTTATTTTCTTCGAGATGAACAATGTCCACCTCATGCACAATGAGCGAACGCCCCCGGTTCAAGACCCGCCCGACCGCTTCCACCGTCCCCGCTTCCGCCGAGGCCAGGTGCGATCCGTTGATCTCAATCCCAACCGGCAACATCTCCCGCAAGTCAGTCAAAAAGACACAGTGGAAACTCGCCGCCGTCTCCGCCAAAAACATACTAATCCCCCCATGCAACAGCCCGGCAGGCTGGCGCACCTTCGGCGTGATGGGCATTCTCAAACACACATGATCCTCATCAATCGAAAAGACCTCCACCCCCAACGTTTCCAACGCGGTAGACTTCTGCAAGGCCAATAAATTTTGAACTTTTTCAGGAAGGGAATTCATGTTGCCGAATTATAATTCACCCCATGACGAAAATCACCCTTTCCCTCGCCCAAATGCACCTCGAATTAGGGAACCCGGAAGCGAACTTTGAACAAGCCGCCTACTGGACAGCCGAAGCCGCCGCACGGGGCACCGATCTCATCCTCTTCCCCGAACTTTGGAGCACCGGCTACGATCTGGAAAACTGGTCCCAACACGCCACCCCGCTCGACGCGGGCCTGTTTCCGCGGGTCGCCGCCCTCGCGCGGAAATACAACCTCGCCATTGGCGGCTCCCTCCTCGAAAAACGCCACGACCGCGCCTACAATACCTTCGTTTTGTATGATCGAAACGGGCAATTGACAGGCGCATACAGCAAAATCCACCTCTTCCGGCTGATGGACGAACACCTCTGGCTGGCCCCCGGCGAGGCCCCCCGCATCGTACAATTTCCCGACGCCAACATCCCCACCGGCCTGGGCATCTGCTACGACCTGCGCTTTCCCGAACTCTGGCGGGGATACGCCCTCGGTGGCGTGCAAATCGCCCTGCTCCCCGCCGAATGGCCTGCCGTCCGCGTCTATCACTGGCAAACCCTGCTCCGCGCCCGCGCCATCGAAAACCAAATGTTCATCGCCGCGACGAACAACGTTGGCAACACAAAAGGGACGATTTTCGGCGGGCACAGCGCCGTGATCGACCCTTGGGGCGAAACCCTCATCGAGGGCGGTGAAGAAGAAACCCTCCTCACCGTAGAGCTTGACCTTGCCAAAGTCCCCGAAGTGCGGAGCCGGATTCCGATCTTTGAAGACCGAAGGCCGGAATTGTACGAACGGTGAGACGTGAAGCGTGAAACGTGAAAATTGAATTCACGAATCACGCTTCACGTTTCACACCTTCCCCTTTACACATGCCTCCCCCTCTTCTCTTCCCACGTCTCGGCGTCCGCGCGGCCATCGTGCGCGACAATGCCATTCTCGCCGTCGAATTTGACGACGAATCCGGCCTGCATTACAACCTCCCTGGTGGCGGCGTTGACCCCGGCGAGTCGCTCCACCTCGCTCTGCATCGGGAAGTTCGCGAGGAGGCCGCGGCAGAAATCGAAATCGGGCGGCTGTTGTTAACCTACGAATACTACCCACCCGCGCTGAATTATTTTTACGGCCCACAACCCGGCCTTACCTTCCTCTTCGCCGCCACCCTCCGCCCCGGCAGTGAACCTCGTCTCCCCGACGACCCCGACCCGAACGAAACGGCGGTTAAGTGGATTCCGCTCGAAGAGTTTCCTTCCATCATGCTATATCCCCGTTGCCAGGCTTTGATTTTGCGCGCGTTGCGGGATGAGTATCCAAGGCCGTTGTTTACGATGGACATTTAAAAAAGTATCTGAAACCTCATAGCCCAAACCCAATAATTTTTTCCCGACAGGCACTCCCCTTAATCCCCCGTTGGTCATAATCTATCCATTCTTATAACTCGCCCTCTTGACGTAGGGGCTTTTAAGATGCTAAATTTTAGATTATATATAATATCTAAGGTTCACAGACAGGAGTCCCGCATGAAATCCATTCAGAAGCCCCGATCTTTCGTTCTCATCCTTGCCATAGCGATCCTTACGCTCATCAGTTACTTTTATCCCGCTCAGGCCGACCCCACCACCACCCTCCTCCCCATTGGCGCCTCTTACGAACAAACCACCCTCTCCTTTTTTGCCCAGCAAGCCCTGGCTCGGAACACCGATTCCGTCGTCCAAATCCGCGTCCTGCCCATCACCTACGCCACCAACCCCAACACCATCACTGCTTCCGAACGCGCCGACAACCTCGCTCAAGCCCAAACCCGCGCCGCCGAAATTGACGCCGCGTGCGAACTCGTCGTTACCCCACCCACCACCTGCAACGCACAAGTGACGGACATTCAAGTCCGCAACGACGCCCAAAACGCCACCCTCGTCGGCCAGATCAACAGCACCACCGACGGCGTCTTCATCCTCGGTGGCGACCAAACCATCGCGATGGAAGTCACAGCAAACACCCTGCTCGAAGACGCGCTGGAAACACAATATCTCGCGGGCCTGCCCATTTCCGGGACCAGTGCCGGGGCGGGGGTGCAATCCCGCTACATGATCGGCGGGTATGTGGGCAGTAACTCCGCTTGGGACGCGCTCAAGTTGGGGGCGGTCGATTTGTGGTATGGCGCGCTCAACACCACGCACCGCGGTCTGCGCTTTGCCTACGAAGGCGTCTTTGAACAACACGTCCTCGAACGAGGCCGCCTCGCCCGTCTGCTCCAGGCCACCGAACAACTCCCCGCCAACCACATTGGTATCGGGGTCGATTGGGGCACAGGCGCACTCATGCAAAACGAGACCCAAATCCTTACCACCCACGGCGCGTATGCCGCGGTTGTCGTAGATCAGGAAACGTACAACTCCGCCGCCAACGCCGCCTACACTGGCCCCGCCCAAATTTTGTCCATCCGCAATGTCGGGTTTCACGTCCTCCCGCCGGGGGGCTTTGGCTACGATCTGACCACTCGCCAACCGCTCATCAACGGCGTCCCACAGACCACGCCCAACCTTGCCAACCGTGATTACGGCCTCGCCCTGCCCAACGCGGGGGCAGGCACCCTCTTCATCGCCGGAGATTTGGCCGCGGACCCGGTCGGCGCGGTCTCCCAAGCCTTCGCCGCCCTCGCACAGGGCACCGGGCAACCCACCGTCGTCTTTACCGTTGGCTACGCCACCAACAACCAGGCCAACAACGCCGCCAACACCTGGGCCGCCCGCCTCAACCAGTTGGGCGTCTCCAACGTCCAAACCGCCCCGCTCACCAGCAACACCAACCTGACCACCCTCGCCACCCAGCTCGCCAATGCCGGAGCCATCTTCACGGTGGGAGGCAGTCAGGTGTACATGGCCGACCAGATCGCCACCCTGCAAAATGCGGGCATCGATCAGGTTCTGCTTCAACGCTGGCAAACCGGCGGACACCTGCTCTTCGACAACGCCGCCGCCGCCGCCGTCGGCACATGGATGTCCGACGCCCCCGTCCCCGCCGACGTAGAAATCGAGGGGAGCGACAGCTTCATCAACGGGCATGTGCCCATCGTTCCCGGCCTCAACCTGCTTCCCAACACCGTCTTTGAACCCCGTTTCCTGTACGACTACCTGTACGGGCGGCTGGTGGGCCATGCCTACGCCCACCCGAACCTCATCGGCTTTGGCATCGAACGGGGCACGGCCCTCCAAATCAGTCCGGCAGACATTCGCGTCATCGGCTCGATGGCGGTGATGACGATAGACGCCCGCCACGCCACCGTCGGATTGGGAACCAACAACGTGTACGCCGCGGCCTGGCTGATCCTCGACACCTTCCCCACGGGGGACCTGATCCCTGCCGGGGCGGGCAACCCGACCGCGACCCCCACCCCGACCGACCCCGGCCCAACCGCCACACCCACATTCACCCCCACCCCGACGCTTACCCCCGTCGTCAGCCAGATGCACGTCGCCAGCATCACCATGTCCGTCGTCCCGCTAGGCAACAACCGTTTCCGCGCCGATGCCCTGGTCGCAGTGGTGGACCAAAATAACCAACCCGTGAGCGGTGTCACCGTCAACGGCACATTTAGCGGCGACACCAGCGGCTCCGTGAGCGGCCTGACCAACGCCAACGGGCAAGTCACCCTGTCCTCCTCTGCCAAGAAAAACGGAGCAAACTGGACTTTCTGTGTCACCAACCTCACCAAAGCGGGACTGACCTACAACCCCAGTGCCAACGTTGAAACCTGCGACTCCACGGGCGGCCCGACCGCCACCCCCACCCCTTCGCCCACCCCGACGGCGACCCCGCCGCCCGGCGCGACCATGCACATGGCCGACCTCGACAATGTTTCGACTCTGGGCGCAAACGGGCGTTGGAATGCCTCCGTGCTGATCACCGTTCACGATGCCAATCACAATCCGGTGGCAGGTGCGACGGTGACGGGTGTGTGGAGTAACGGGGCCACGGGGAGTGTGTCGTGCGTGACCAATGCCAGTGGACAGTGTACCGTTTCGAAAACCGGGCTTCGCACCATGACGAACAGTGTGATGTTTACCGTGACAAACGCCACACACGCCTCACTGAGTTACCAACCCGCCAGCAATCACGATCCCGATGGGGACTCGACAGGGACGGTGATCGTGGTGAACAAGCCGTAAAAGGATACATCTGATAAACCTAAAAAATCAAATGCCGCCGATGAGGCGGCATTTGATTTTCTGTATATAATTTCCCTATGCTCGCTGACGACTTACATCACAACCTGAATGGGATTTTGCAGTTTCTCCAAACCGAACATGGCCCATCTTCTCACCTCCTGGCCCCCTCTCCCCAAAGCGGAAGAGAAGGAGATGAAAAAAGTTGGGAGGATCTTGACCCCAACCAAACGCTCGCCGCCACACACCTGTATGGCCCCATGCGGGTGATGGCCCCCGCCGGATCGGGGAAGACGCGGACGCTTGTCAGCCGGATCGCGTTTCTGCTCGGGCAGGGCATCGCGCCGGAGCGGATTCTGGCATTAGCGTTCAATCGGAAAGCACAACAAGAGATGCAAGAGCGCCTCGCGGCGTTGGGGCATACGATCAACGTCCGCACATTCCACTCGTTTGGGTACGAGATCGTCCGCCGGGGGTTGGGGTGGACATATCACGAAAACAGCCATGCTCGCCTGCTCGAACTTTTTCGACCCCACCTCAATCTCCCCGCCGAAGCGCCTGAGTCGCCTGAATCGCTCGAGGTGTTCCTCACCCTCCACCGCCGCGCCACGATGGAACTTGTCCCCCTGCGCGAATTGAGGCTCCCGGACAACCGTCCCTATCAACCGATCTTTGAAACTGTGCTCGCCGCACAAAACGCCCAACAACTGCTCACCTTTGATGGGATGCTGTATTTTGCCCTGCGCGTTTTGCTCGACGACGCCGCACTCCGGCACGAACTGCAAAATCAGTTTGAGTTTGTGTTGGTGGACGAATTTCAGGACCTTAACCACGCCCAAATGTTGCTCACCCGCATCCTTGCCCTACCCCAAAACAACCTGTTCGTGGTCGGGGATGATGATCAGATGATTTACGGCTGGCGCGGCGCGGATGTCCGGCTGATTTTGGATTTTCCGCAGACGTTTCCCGAAGCGAAAACGGTGGTGTTGGGGACGAATTATCGCTCGGCGGGGAATATCGTCCGGCATTCGCGGATGCTGATCGAGCACAATCCCGAACGGGTGGCGAAGGACATCCAACCCCGGCCCGGGGCGGAGAACGGGCCGCTGGACGTGATCCTCGCGAGCGGGATTCGCCAGCAAGCGAAAGCGGCATTGGACTGGATGGAGGCTCAAAAGACCGCACACGGCCTGGAATGGGATGCGTTCGCGATCCTTTATCGGGCCAATAGCTATATCCTCCCCCTCTTGCCCCTACTGAAACAGCGCGGCATCCCCTACACCCTTGCACAAGAGGCGGCAGAAACCGACGAAGCCCCGGAAATTCAGCCGGGGGCAGTGACCTTGCTGACCATCCACAAATCGAAGGGGAAGGAATTTCCGTTTGTGGTGTACTTTAACCTGAACTGGAGCGGGGGCAGGGATGGCGAAACGAGCGTCCCCGAAGAACGTCGCGTGGCTTACGTGGGAGCGACGCGTGCCCAGCGAGGTTTGCTTCTCACTGCTGATGAAGCGCTTTTCTCCCCGTTCCTTGTCGAATTGACGCTTAACCCGGCCTTTGCCGACTTCGCCATGCCTTATCTTGAACGCCAGAGAGACCTCGCCCGCCAAAAAAAGGGGCACCTTTTACGAAAACATGCCGCGATTTCCCATCCTGGGCGTTTTTCCTTTTGGGGCAGGTTTTTTCAAGGCGGGCGAGACAATTCAGCAAGAATCACCACCCTAGAAGCTCAACTGGCTGAAGTTGAAGCGCGTTTGAAAGCATTTGAGACAGAAATTCGCTACCGGAACATTTTGTACCCCAAAAACGAGCCGAACCGTAAATTGTAGCCTAGCCCCTTGTGGGCGGGGACGCCGTTCGCAGAACTGACAGCCCCTAGACCACAATAATTTTCGGATTGATCTTGAGATAGCTTGACGGTTCGTTTGATTTAGTGCTATATTACGGATTAGATATAATATCTAATTTTTATAGAGGTCCCATGCCCGTTTTGGGAGATATCTCACAACATCAATTACGCAATGTCGTCGTAGACCAAATCCGCGAGGCCATTTTGGACGGACGCTACAAGCCGGGAACCTGGTTGCGCCAGGAGCATATTGCCCAGGAGCTAAACGTCAGCCAGATGCCGGTGCGAGAGGCACTCAAAGAACTGGCCGCGCTGGGGTTGGTCGAATATATGCCGTATCGCGGTGTCCGCGTAATGGAGTTTTCTGCTGAGGATATAGCCGACTTGTATGCGGTTCGAGCGTTTTTGGAAAGTCGCGCCGCGGGCATCGCCGCACAACAAATCACGGGGGAAGAAATTCACCAGTTGAAGGTCTTGCAAGGGGAGATTGACCAAAACCATGCGCCTCAAAATATTTTGCAATACCGCGAACTCAATCGACGGTTTCATGAAATGATCTACACCGCGAGCCGCCGTCCGTATCTCATTCGCACCCTCAACCAGCTTTGGGCCGCCTTCCCTTCGATGCTGATCGGGAACTTCGCCCGCACGGCAATCGCACCCCTCGCGGGCCGGGAAGCGACCGATAGCCAGGAGCACCAGGCTATTCTCACCGCCCTGGAACAACGTGACACCCCTGCGGCAGAGCAGGCGATGCGTGTCCACATCGAGGCTGTCCTCAATAATGTCGTTGACATGCTGTCCGAAAACGGCGCCTAGGGGATGACATCCTTATTGCCGGAATTTAGGATTTGCTGAAAACAGTCTTCCTGAGCAACTGTTTTCAAAGGAGATGTGTTATTGAAAGCATAAGCACGTGAAGCGCCCCCTGTTCCCTATTTCAGGGATATTAACGTACCCAAGTATGTGTTCAAAAATGGAGCGAAAAACATGAAACGATTTGTCAATTTACTCATTTTGATCGTCCTCCTCACCGGCACGGTCCTTTCGGCATGTACCCCCGCCGCACCTGCCACCGAGGAATCCGCCGCCGAGGAGCCTGCGGGAGAAGAAACCGTAGCGGAAGAACCTGCCAGCACTGAGCCAACCGCCCCCCCGGCCCCGACCTTTAGCGGCACAGCTACCATCACCTTCGTTCAGGAACCGGATACCCTCAACCCGCTATATACAAGCATGTATTTCTCCGGCATCACCCGCGACCTCTGGCTCAAAGGGTTGTGGTCATTCGATGACAAAAACCAGGCCGTGCCCGAAATCGCCGCGGAAATTCCCACCGCCGAAAATGGCGGGCTGAGCGCCGATGGCAAAACCCTGACCATCAAACTCCGCGAGGATGTGACCTGGAGCGATGGCGAACCCGTCACCGCCGACGACTTTGTCTTTAGTTACGAGATGATCTTGTCCGACCAAAATATCGTCGCCGGACGCTATCCCTACGAAGATTACGTCGAAAGTGTGACAGCCGCCGATCTCCACACCCTGGTCATCACCCTGAAAGAGCCGTTCGCCCCCTGGCTGGCGACAATTTTCCAGAGTTGGGTACTCCCCAAACACGTCCTCCAGCCCGTTTTTGAAGCCGAAGGCACGTTGGACAACGCCGAATGGAACCGTGCCCCAACCGTAGGCGTTGGCCCGTTCGTGTTCAGCGAATGGGAATCGGGCAGTCACATCATCTTCAAAGCCAACCCGAACTGGATTCACCCGCCCCAACTCGAACAAATCGTTATTCAAATCGTGCCCGATGACGCAGCACAAGAAGCCGCGATTATCGCCGGAGATTCCGATATTGGCGTGTTCCTGTCCTCCGACCAAATTGAAGCCCTCGAAGCGGGTGGCACTGTGAACGTGGTCGCTGTGCCTTCTGGGTACGATGAAGGCTGGTTTATGAACGTCAATCCTGAAACCGCTCACCCCGCCATGCAAGATGTGAACGTTCGGAAAGCGATTGCGATGGCGACCGACCGGTTTACCATCGTCAACGACTTGCTCGACCCGACCATCAACCCGGTGAACAGCAACTTCTGGGATGGCACCGCCCCCTACGGAAACCCGAACCTCGAACCCTATCCCTACGACCCCGAACAGGCCAAAGCGCTGCTGGCGGAAGCCGGTTATCCCGATGGTCTGAGCGAAGTCACCGTGCTGGGTGTGGATGAAAACGGCAACGTGACCGAAGAAGAAGTCGAAAAGATTCCGGTGCGCCTGTATTACATGCCCGTCACCCGTCCGTACAACCCCAATCCCGAAGCGATTGGCACGGCTCAGGTGAGCTACCTGCAAGAAATCGGCATTGATGCTCAACTGGAAACCATTGGTGACTGGGCAGCCTATCTGGATGCACGTTCCAATGGCGAACTGCTGGGTCTGTACCAGCTTGGCTGGACGGGCGACAACGGCGACCCTGATAACTTCATTGGATACTTCTTTACCTCCGCAGATGCCCCGCTTGCCCGCGAAGGTTTCTATCAGAATGAAGAAGTAGCCGCCCTGTTGCAGCGTGCGCGTGTTTCCACCATCCCCGAAGAACGCGATGCCATTTACAAACAGGTCGAACAGATGATGGCGGATAACGCTGACCGTGTTTACATTGCTCATGGCCCCGTGCCGTTGGCTTTCCGTGATACGGTGGTCACATACATTGCCAGCCCCACCGCATCCGAACGCTTCAAAGAAGTTGTGATGCAGTAACAGGACACCAGTTTTCTTATAGGCTGGTGGTAAGTAAAATGACCCTGTGCCAGTTACAGGGTCATTTTTTAAAAAGGCTTATCTATGACGCAGTATTTTGTAAGACGACTTTTGGAATCGATTCCTGTGCTGGTAGGGGTGAGTATGCTGGTGTTCCTGCTGCTGCATCTGATTCCGGGGGATCCGGCAGTTGCGCTGCTGGGGGAACGTGCCACACCGGAACGAATTGATGAAGTGCGCGACCAGCTTGGGCTGAATCGTCCTCTGTATGAACAATATTTCATCTGGGTTGGCAAAGTGATTCAGGGAGATCTTGGCGAAACCATCAACGGGCGGATTCCGGTTTCTAAAGAACTTCGCAACCGCTTTCCGGCCACGATTGAACTGGCAATAGCGGCGCTGGTTTTTGCAGTGATTCTGGGCGTTCCTATCGGTATTATTTCGGCCATTCGCCGCAACTCCTTGATTGATACCATGAGCATGTTCGGGGCGCTGTTTGGGGTTTCTATCCCGATTTTTGTGCTGGGGCTGCTGCTCATCTTTTTCGTCGGGGTCAAGCTCAGACTGCTGCCGTTTATTGGGCGGCTCGACCCGGATATTGAACTGGAAAAAATCACGGGCATGTACGTGGTCGATTCTATTTTGACGGGCAACATGAAGGCGCTTAAAAATTCGCTGGAACATCTGGT
>JABWBV010000149.1 GCA_013359445.1 Anaerolineales bacterium
GCCGCCAAGGCGCTGCTGCACGGTCTCGAGCGCGAAGGGCTTGACGAGGTAGTCCGTGATGCCCAGCGCGATGAGCCGGCCCACCACCTGCGCGTCGGAGCGCCCCGAGATGATGACGACGGGGCGCGTGGCGTGGTTGGGGTCGGCGCGCAGGTTGGCGCCAGCGATCGCCATACCGTTGGCCTCGACGTCGGTGAGGTTGCGGAAGTAGGCCAGCTCGAGGTTGACGTTGCGGGGCAGGCGCTGCTGCACGGTGATCTGGCGGGAGTTGAACGTCTGGTGGCGCACGCCG
Organism: Anaerolineales bacterium; assembly: GCA_013359445.1. Classification (GTDB taxonomy): domain Bacteria; phylum Chloroflexota; class Anaerolineae; order Anaerolineales; family JABWBV01; genus JABWBV01. Next base: position 293 of record JABWBV010000149.1, read on the forward strand.
CCGGGGCCGGTGAGGTTGAAGCCATAGGGCGAGACGGAGCCCGGCAACAGGGTCTCGACGCCGTAGCGGTTGCCGCTCTGGAACTCGCCGCGGTAGTTGTAGACGATGCCGTCCTGCTGATTGAAGACGAAGTTCTGGTTGTTGGCGTTGAAACGGTTGGTGCCGGAGCCGGCGGGCACCGCGGTGCCCTCGAAGACCTGCCGGCCGCCGTCCCACCAGGCGGAAATCTGGTCCTGGGCGTTCCAGCCGAGGGTCAGGTTGTTGTCCATGTGGCCGCGCTCGTACGACACGTGGACGGTGGTGTTCTTGAACGGCTGATACGCCACGGCGGCGGTCCAGCGGGCCGAGTCGGCGAAGTCCCAGTGCCGCCAGCCCTGGTTGTTCTGGTACATGCCGACCAGGCGCAGGGAGAGCCTGCGGGGGAGCAGCACCTGGTTGTGGTCGCCCTCGTAGCGCTCGTAGTGCCACGAACCGAGCATGTTCTTGAGCGTGGTGCGCGGGCGTTGCAGGTTGGCCTTCTTGCCGGAGAGCGAGACGAGCCCGCCGGCCTGGCCGAGGCCGAAGAGGATGGAGTTGGGGCCGCTCGCCACCTCGGCGCGTTCGACGTTGTAGAGGTCGACCGGGATGCTCGACTCGACGAAGTCGCGCGAGGCGCCCGCCGGGGAGCCGCGCATGCGGAACTGGTAGTCGTTGCCGTCGGCGCCGCGGCCCTGGGGGTTGTTGAAGCCGGCGTTGGCGTCCTCGACGTCGAGCTCGATGTTGGTGGCGTGACCGAGCATCTCCTCGAGGTTGGTGGCGGCGATGTCGGCGAGGAACTCGGGGGTGAAGGCGGCCACGGCGGCGGGGGTGTCGCGGAGGCGGGAGTTGAGGCGGCTGCCGCTGGTGGTGTTGGCAGCCTGATAGCCGACGTCCTTGTCGGCCACGACCTCGAACGGCGTCTCGCTCGCGACGAGGCCCGCTTCGTCCAGGCGCAGCGTGTACGTGCCGATCGGCACGCCGTCGAGGCGCAACCGGCCGTCGGACCTGACGAAGCCGGACCAGTCTCCATCGCGGGCGTCGGCGTCGTCGCCGGTCGGGTACGCGAGGACCAGGGCGTCCGCGGCGGGACGGCCATCGCGCCGCGTCACGGTGAAGACCACCGATCCGGTCTTGCCGGTCCACGGACGTTCCCGCCAGAGGGCCCCGTCGCGACGGCAACCGGGCGAGAAGATGAAGCCCGACGACGCCCCACACGCGGTCGCGATCGCAGGGAGGTCGAGCTTCCACCGCAGGGGCCGGGACGGGTCCGGCCCGATCACGCCTTCGATCGTTCCCCCACGTCCGCCGTGACAAAGGGGATGCCACACGCCCAGCTTTCGAACATTTTGAGGGGAGAGCGCCCGCGCGCGGCTTCGTCATCGTACACCGGGTCCACGGACACGTCCGCCAGCGCGTAGTAGTTCACCACGTCCGAGGGGGGGACGCGCCCCACGCATCGGAGCCGCGCGGCCACGCCCACTTGCGCGGCTTGTTCCCGAATCATCGCGAGGTCCTCGCCCCCGCCGACGAGGAGGAGCAGTGCGGCGGGGTGGGTTCGCACGAGGTCGGCAAAGGCATCCACGAGCAAATTGACCGGGTGGCTGACGAGGCTCATCGTGCCAATGAAGGCGATGACCGGTTCCCCGCGCACGTCCCACTGTGCGCGCAACGCGGCGACCCGCGCGGGGTCGGGCTTAAAGCGGGCGGAGTCTACCCCATTGGGTAAATGATAAATGTGGGAAGGGGGTACGCCCCAGGCCTGGAGTTTTTCTTGCATAAAGTGGGTGTTGGTCGTCACCCCCCGCACCCAACGGGGCACGTTCCGTTCAAACCAGGCCACGCCGCGCCGTTGCCACGCGCCCTTAAAATGCCCGGAACCGGCTTCGTAGTCATCACAGTCGAGCAAGACGCGCCGCCCGCGCATGGCAAGTAACCCTGCGACGCTGTTCATCGGGTGTGGTTTGGCGAGATGGATCAGGTCGGCGGGGGTATTCCACGCGGCGCGGGTCAATGCCAGGGTGGCCTGGGTGACGATTTGGGCCAGTTTTGTGGGGGGGTAGTAGCGTTTTTCGTTGCCCGTTTTGAGGACGTGCATGGGGGCGACGTATTGGACATGAACCCCGTTTTGGGTAAATTGTGTCTGCGTGAGGCTTTGAAAATTGGCATGGAGGGCCGCAAGGGTGACTTCATGCCCCAGCTTGGCTAATCCACACGCCAACGGCCAATACCGCCCCAGCCCGGAGGGACTTTCCAAATCTTGGGTCAATAAAAATAAAATTCGCATCGGGGGCATGATACCTTATCTGGAGAAGATTGCGCTTTTTCGGACACAGAAAACCGGAACGATATGTCGAAATGACACCCGCTCTCTCGATTGGAATTATTCAGTCAATGAGAGATGACCTCTCGCAAAATCTTCTCAAACGCCTCCCCCAAAGGTTGAAGCGCAAACTGTGTGCGAAAAATCTCGTAGCCTTCGCGCGCCAACCGTTCCCGCAAGGGCGCGTCCGCCCGCAAGGTTTGGAGGGCCTCCGCCAGCCCCGCGCCGGTACGTTCACACAAATAAACCTGAACGCCGTGGCGCAATGCCCCGCGCACCGCCGGGCCATCCCCGGTCAACACGGGCACGCCCAACGCCAACCCGGTGAATATCTTGTTTTGCACTGTCATCAACGATTGGGGAGTTTCGCCAAACGCGCCCAGGCAGATATCCGCCTCCCGAACGTGGCGCGCCAGGTCTTCCTGTTCCATCCAGCCCAAAAAGGCCACGTTTTCCAGCCCCCACGCCCGCGCAGAGGCTTCCGCCGCCGCGCGTTCGGGGCCATCGCCAATCAGGGCAAACTGGATAGGTTCGGCGGACAGGTGTCGCGCCGCTTCGATGATCTTTCCCACCCCGTGATTGGGGATGAAGGTGCCAAAGTAGATGACACGGAAAGGGGCCAGATTATCCGGCCTTGTGCCGGGACGAAACACCCGATCATCCGCCCCGGTCGGGACCAGGCGAAAGCGTGCGGGGGGGATGCCATGCGTCTTCGCCAGCCAGGCCACGTAATCCGCCGTATCCTGCACGAGCAAATCGGGCACGCGCAAGGCCAACCACTCCAGGCGGCGCAACGCTTCGACGGTAAACCGGCTCTGATGGTCCAGCCCCCGCTCCCACGCTATCAGATAAATGGACATAAACACATCCCACACAAGCGGTTTGCGACGCACCCACACCAAAAGCCGCGCCAAAAACACATCAAACTGCCCCGGATACCCCACCACCAGCACGTCAAAATCCTTCACCTGCCGAAATTTCGCCAACAATTGGACATACGTCCGCGCCACCCGTCCCCAAAATGCGGGACGTTTCCAGCCCCCTTTCGTCGCGGCTACGCGGTCTTCGATCCCCTGCCAGAGCGGGGCGTGGCACTCGATCACCTCCACCCCCACGCGGCGCAAGCCCTCGATCATGTTCACATTCCGGGAATACGTCGCCCGGTAGGTGCCAAAATAACACACGCGCAAGGGTTTATTCATCCAAAATCACCTCAAGGATTTGATCCCCTTGCATGATCTGCACCCCTGTTTCCGTCCGTGTCACCCACGCACCAACCCAATCTTGGGTCAAAAATACCGTCGCGGTTCGCAAATGCCCATCCGCCGGGGAAAGGTATAAGGCCTGGACATGATTCGGTTCCCCGGACACCGGGACAAACGCGGACGAACTCCCCGCGGAAAGGGGCAGGAAAACCGCCTCGGCCCGCGCGGGGGTCTGCGCCCCCAGCGCGAGGCGTTCGCTGTCCGGGGTTATCCCCCCCGTCAAATGCCAGCCCAGGCGCGCGTCGCCGTTGGCCGGGCCTTGTGCGTCATCCACAATCACCACCACCCCCTCATGAAAAAAATACACCGTCCGCGCGTGCCGCCATCCCCGCCAGTTTGCGATCACGGACGTGCTGACATCCAGGCCCGGCGCCTGCTCGAACTGCGTCACTTCCGCGTAATACGGCGGGTCCTGCGCCCACGGACTGCCGAACCCGGTCAGCGTCCACAACACCGCGCTCATCCCCGTACGCGGGATCAGCAGACCGTTCAAATTCTCGCGGGGAATGCGGCGGTCACGAAACTGACTGCGCCCTTCCGGGAGCCAGCGCGAGGTGCCCCCGCTCAAATCTTCAAACACCAGCGCGCCTTCTTGATAGAGCATCGTCACCGAGTTGGTGGCCTTGTACCGGTGCCAGCCCGTAAACCGAAGATTGATCAGCAAATACAGGTCGTCCGGCTCCCAACCACTGCGAAAAACGAGCTTGTCCGGGGCCAGCGGGCCAACCTGTGTGGGCAAGCCCGAATCTCCGTACAACAAACATGACCCCACCGTTGGCGAAACCCCCGTCTGCAAGGGCGCTAAATCCATGCCCGGCACCACCCCCGAAAAACTCCCTTGCGCGTCCAACCACGCCCCCGCGCGCCCGGCCAGCCAGACATATTCGCCGTCATCCAACAGCGCGGCCCCCAGCAAAGCATATTTTTCCACCGTTGCCGCGCCGAGGTGGTTGATCCGTAGAGGGGCGCCATCAGGCAGGGCGAGGCGAAGGAGCCAGTCAAACGATTGGCGCATGGTGGCGGGGTCAGGGGAGGGGGCGTATTGGGATTGATGCCAGGCATTTGCGATCCATTCGGGTTGGTATACTGCCGCGTCATCGGTCACGCGGAAACGGGCGAGCCACCCGCGCGGGTTTTCTGCGAGGTAGGCCTGGTTTTTTGCGGCAAGTTCGGGGGCCGCCAACCCGCCCGTTTCGAGCAGGGCGAGCAAGCCTGCGCCGGTTTCCTGGTTCTCGTAGGGGCCAGCGGGAAGTTGCCCTAACGCTAGCGCGTAAAAAACATCAATCCATTCGGTCGTTTGCGCCCGGCGGTTGATGGCCCAAAACCATGCCTCGAGGAGTTGCTGATCGGCAGGGGAAAACAGATCGGGGAACGCCGCCCGCACGGTCAGGTAAACATACGCTCGTTGCCCGGCGAGGTATTGGCTGTATTTCACACTGTTTGCCGGGTGGGTGAATTGTCCGGCTTCCGCTTCCGCCAGAAGGCTGACCCGAAAATCTGCCGCCCACACCGGATTTCCGGTTCCCACGGCAAGGAGTGCATAATCCAGCACGTTTTTTTCGGGGTTGCGTTCCACCCGCGCCAACAAGGCTTGAAAGACCGCGTCTCCCGCGTAAACGGTCTCGGACGGCGGCACTTCTCCGCATACAAACGGGGTTTCGGCGGAGATGCCGGGAAAAGTGGGAGCGGTGAGGGGGTAAAAACTGCGTTGGTAGGCGCGCGCCACCCACAGCGCGCCGAGGGCTTCCACGATCAGCAATCCTGCCAGCCAGCGATATGCCCGGCCTGGCGCGGAAACCGGGCGTTTGAACGTGGCCGCGACGGAGAGCAAGCCCCAAAACCCGGTCAGGATCAGCATTTCCACCGCGATAAAAAATTCTTCTTCGGCAAAATGCGTTTCGTGCAATTCGAGGGCCACGGGAACGCCCACAGCCACCCCGGCAAACGCACCCCATACCGCCCAACGACGCCCCGTGGGATATCCTACTGCGAAGGGGAGACCCAACCCAAGCACAAACCCGCTTCCGACGAGGCCCCACGCGGCAAAGGTGGTTTGATTCCAGGCGTACGCGCCGCCGCACACAAGCCCAACCGCCACCACGCCCCACCCCACCGCCGAAAAACGCCCCTCCGCGGTTCGCACGCGCGGGGCAAGCAAAAGCGTGAGGAAGATGAAGCTCGCGACGATGAGAAATCGGCCTACGTCGAACGCCCCCATCGCCAGGTGTACCCCGCCCCAAAGCAAGATCGCGCCCGCGATCCGCAAAATTTCAGGGCGCGTTACATTTGTCACGGCGCGCACCCAGCCCGGTCGAAGGCATAAATCCGCACCCGATCTTCAAAATACACCCGTTCAAACACCCCCAGCCCCTCCAATTCTTCCGGGGAAAACAGTTGGGGAACACCCACCCCGGCCTGCCCCTGTTGCTGGCCGAAATAGGCATGAGTCACGCCTGCCGCGCAAAGGGCGGCCTGCCATGGGGGATCGGTTGGGGAGGTTTCTTCCAGCACTTTGACCAGTTCCACGACTTGTTTGGAGTAGTCGGGCGGAACGGACTGTTCGGTAAACATGGGGTATTGGGGGGGCATGGTGTTTTTTCGGCCTGTCAGGAGGGGAATCCACCAGCCCGCATCTGCCCCCACCGCGGAGGTGCCCCCGTAAATCCGAAACCCTTCAACCAGAAAACGAGCGTCCGGCGGGGTGTGCGTTTGAATCCAGGCCATTGCGCGCAAATCTGGCACGGTCACGATGGCGGACAGGGGTTGGTTCACGATGTTGAGTTGGGATTTGAGCGCGCTCCCCAGTAAAAAGAGAACCAACAGGGTTGCACCCCACGCGCCGACGCCTTTCCACCGCGCATTACTCCACGCCGTGCCCCAGGCAAGCAGTTCCCCGATCAGGAAGGCAATGGGAAGGTAGAGGGCGATCTGTACAGTGAAATTTTGGATCATGTTGGCCCCTGGCATATTGACCAATTGCCCTAAAATGTACAACGGCAAAAGGCCAAGCCAGACCGGTAGAAGGACTACCAACCATTTTTTACGAACCAGCGCCAGGAGAAAAGCAAGCCCGCTCAGGCCCAACGCCCATTTGGGATAATAAAGCGGCACCGTGCGCCAGGTTTCAAAATCGCGCAAGACGACTTCGGCCTGTTGTGTTTTCACCACACCCGCGACGACAAAATCCCCCAGATTCCCGCCGAGCAACCCATCCGCCCAGGGCAAAAACAACCCCACCCCGATCAGGCCAACCCCGCCCAGCCGCAAGATCATCGCCCCCCACGCGCGGAGCTGAAATCGCCAGGAAGGCAGTCCCCAGCCGAGTAACAAAATCACGACAAATCCCGCAAAAAAGAACGGCATCCGGTAATAACTCAATGTCATCCCGGCCAGCGCCAGGCCGGAAATCAGCACTTTTTTCCAATCGAAGGCATCGGCCTCCAGCGTTTTCCACGCCAACCAGAGTGCGACGGGGAGGATCACCTGCCCCGTCAATTGGGAGTACCGCCCCCAGTTGACGTAATATGCCGGGAGGAGGAGCACGCCCCCCACGACCAACGCCCCCAGCCCGCCCCACGGATTCCCGTTCGCCAATCGCTTACCGAGCGGGTACAGGGCCAACACCGCCACCCCATTGAACAATTGCCCTACCACCAACACCGCCCGGTTGACATCCATCCCTGTGAGCCATATCCAGGTGGCTGTTCCGGCGTAAAAGCCAAAATGCACGGTCAGGGTGGTGTAGGGTTCGTAGGGCGCCCAGGATTGGAACAGCCCACCGTTTTCCACGACGAGTTGGGTGATCATCGCGTGTTGGTAGGAGTCGCCCCAGAGGGGGATTTCGAGGCCGCGAATGGCCCACAGACGGGCGAGAAGGAGGATGAAGAGGATGAGGAGGGAGAGGAAGGTGGTTGGTTGGGTGAGTGGATGGTTCGTTCGTTGGTGGGTGGGTGGGGGGGGCGATTTGAAACGCTTCCACAACAGGTAAACCGCCCCGACACCTGCCGGGCTGGCGAACCACACGCCCAACGGGAGATGGACAACATACGCCCATAACAACATCACCGGGTACAAGGCCACGCTCAGCCCTGCGGATGCCGCGAGTTTTTCCATCCCGTCCAGGGCCTCCCACCCTCGCCAGAGCGCGGCGAGCAAGGCCCATCCCGGAACAACGAACAAAAAGAGGCCGACGAATAGCAGGCCCACATACCCGACCATTTCTTTGAGCACGCCCCACCCCATGAGCAGGGGATCATACACCAGCCGGAAGGCTAGTTGCGCGTCGGGGAGCGGCGCACCGTTTTGGTAGGCGGACCCGTGCAAGTAGGTGTTCCCCGGGGCGGCGCGGAGGGTGAGAGGGGTGGGGCTATCGGTGGAAAGGACAAGCGAGTATGCCGTTTGGGCGGACAAGAAACGCTTATCCATTGGAAGATACACACGAACGGGTACAGAATTGGGTTGAAGGATAATTTCCCCAAATACAAGGCGTTCTTCTGCCTCTTGAACAGGCATTAGCGAGTACTGAACGGTAGAGGTTTCGTTCGCCCGAATGGTCAGTTCCACCCCCATCAGGCCATCGTAATCGGCGACAAAGGTTTGCCCAACCGGGCTTTCGGCGGCGAGGGGAATCTTGAGGTCCGTACCTGCTTGTTCGGTGCGGGTGATCGGCGCACAGGCGGTGAGGAACGCGAGGAGGGAGAGAAGTAATAAAAAGCGTTTCATCGTTTAAGGTGGGAACTTGGGGACCTGATTGGAAAACCTGGAAACTCATCGGAAAATTCCCTGAGTTCCTAGCATTCCTACGAGTTCCTACGAGTTTCCCCCTCCACTTCCATCCGCCGCACCCGATAAAGTAACTCCTCGATCATCCGCCGGTTGAAGCCGATCAAATCCGCCACCAGACCGATCAGCATTACTTGGAAGCCCACAATGACGAGAATCGCGGCCAGGATCAGCGATTGTACATGCCCCCCCGCCTGATCGACGAGAATGAAGTAGACATACCGCAACCCCAACAGCGTGCCGATCAAAGACATCAGCCCACCCAGTGCGGTAAACACCCGCAATGGGCGATACATCGTGTACGCGCGGACAATCGTCACGGACGAGTTTGCCAGATAATCGGGAATCCCGCGCATGAGACGGGAGGGGCGCGTGGGGGGGTTGGTGCGGATGGGGATGTGAGCCACGCGCATCTGGTTGGCCCCGGCCTGGATCAGCGTTTCGAGGGTGTATGAATATTGGGTCAGGACAATCGTGCGGAGGGCCATTTCCCGCGTCAGGGCGCGGAATCCGCTCGTCGCGTCGGGGATGTCGAGGGTCGCGGCGCGCCCGATCACCCAACTGCCTAGTTGTTGCAGTTTCCGTTTGAGCGGGGAAAACTCCGCGTGCGTACCCACCCCACGGTCACCCACAACAAGGTCCGCTTCCCCCGCCAGGATTGGGGCGATGAGCTTTTCGATGTCTCCCGCGTGGTACTGGTTATCAGCATCGGTGTTGACGATGATGTCCGCCCCAGTTCGGACGGAGGCTTCCAGGCCGGTGGTAAACGCCCGCGCCAGGCCTTTGATCGGCACCGGGACAATGTGATGCACCCCCAACTGCCGCGCGACCTCCGCCGTGCCGTCGGTGCTGGCGTTGTCCATGATCAAGAATTCGATCACATCCACCCCTGGCAAAGAACGTGGGAGGGCGGCAATGGTTTCGGGAAGCGTCGTGGCTTCGTTGTGGCAGGGGATTTGAATGATGAGTTTCAAGACCTAATCCTTTGGCGGATGCCACCCTGCGCGAATCCAAAATCCGCGCGCTTCAACCAGGGCAAAGCGGTTCAACTTCAACATAGAAATTGTTGCCCGCCCAACTGGGGTTAATCCTACAATCCACAAGCCGCCCTTTTCCCACTGGAAGTGATCATACCAATTTTGTCTAACCGGATTAAACAAACGAATACGAACCCCACTCTCTGGATCAAACCCTTCGATACGATTTCCTTTGGTTTGATTGCAATCCCAACATGCCTGACATAAATTATCAAAGTCAGTCGCCCCCCCTAAAGATTCAGGAATAATATGATCAATTGTGAGCTTTATCCCTGTCAAACGCTGTTGAGTGAGACAATACTCGCACCGATAACGCGCCCGTTCAGCCACCTGACGGCGCAAGGATAAAGGAACTCGCGACTCGGTCATGCAAGGAGTGAATTTATATCATGCCCGCGTTCTTTGAGCAAAGCGGCGGCTTTCGCCCGGACCAACATAACCCGGTTAAAAAAGTGTGACAGACGGGCGACTTCCTGCTCATCCTGTTGAGATAATCCTTCCCGACTCTGTTTTTCTAACAACCCCTGCATTTTTTCCGCATGTTCATCTGAGACAGTAATCTTCGCCGCCGCCCACAACTCCTCATCTGAAAACAAGTCCAATTGCGCCAATTCCTGTGTAACATCTTGAGGAATGTCATCATCAAAGGTATCGGTAACGACTGCTAACACTTCTTCGGCAACCGAACGGTGCGACAGTTCAGAACGTTTTTTGATCCGGCGAAACACCGGATCGGGAAGGTTGATTTGAATGGTATGCAGGCTCATCTTGTTCTCCGTGTCTGGATTATATCACCGCCCGATCACGGGCAAAAACACCTGGTAACTATTCACCGACAGCCAATACCGCACCGCGGCCCCGGCCACCTCACTCACCGGGTGGGATAAACGCACATAATACGTCCCCGTTGCGGTCGGGCGGAAGATGAGCAGGGTAGGGAGACCAAGCGTGTCTGTGCCGGAAGTGGGATCGCCGTTGGGGTCTTGGGGATACACCTGCGCGAGCAGAGTCGTGCCATCGGCGGCGTACAGTTCGATGACCGCCGCCGCGCTGGGGTCAATCGGCGTGGTCACAATGAAATAAGGATTGCCCGCCTCCAACGTCACCTGCACCCAATCTTCGTCCCCCACATCGCAGAAATTGTGCTGTTGGCTTTCCAAATACACACTCGCCAATTCAACCGCATCATCACTCACGCCATCGTCCCACACATCCGGCTCGTCGCAGGGTTCCAAAGACGTTTGCGTCTGGCTGGTGAACGGCTCCAAATTGCCGCCCTCATCTTCCGCCCGCACCTGAAACTCGTACGGGTTCCCCAACTCACCAATCACCCAAATCTGCGTGGTGGTCGAAATCACATCTTCCGCGTAGAGGGTGTACCCGGTTTGGTCCACGTTCCATTGAATGTCGTAATTGCGAATGGGGGCAATGTTATCCGTACTGTTCCATTCGAGCAAAATCGCGGTTGTATCCAACACTGGGGGCAACGCCGCCACCGTCGTTTGCGGGGGAACCCGGTCGAGGGCGAGATTCCACGCGGCAAGCAGGGAGAGATTCCCGGCGCGATCCACCGCGCGGGCGATCAGAGCCATGCCCAACTGGTCCGCGAGGGGCGCCGTATCCCACCCACCGGGCAACGCCCACCCGTCCGTGCCGTCTGCGTCCGTCCCGAGCAGAGTCCAACTCCCGTTTTCCCAATCGCCGGAGTGGAAATAGAAATCCACCCGCTCCACCCCACTGCCCGCGTCCGCCGCGCTGACCGTAACCGGAATCACCGCGTCGGCCTGGACAAAAACGTTCGTGTTCAGTGACCCCGCGGGGGACAGGTTAGTGAGGGATGGCGCGTTGGGGTCAAGGATCAGCGTCATCGTATAAAAGTGGGTTGCATCGCCTGCACCGGGATGATTCCACGCACGCAGGCGGAGGAAATATTCGCCATCCCAGGGCAGGGTAAAACCGAGCAACGGGTCAATGAGCGTGAACGGCACTTCGTCATCGTTTTCTGCCACGACCGAGGCGCCATCCCCCGCAAGGAGCGACAGGTACGGATCGAGCGCCGAACCGACTGTTTGCGCGTCCACGTTGACGCCGATCCGGTCCCCCGCCGTGCCGGTGAAACTGAATGTATCCACATCCCCCGCGGGGCAGATCACGCCCAAAACCGCATCCCCGTAGGTAAGCGGGCCGCTTTCATCGGGGGCGCAGGTGGGCGGGGTCATGTTTTGCACTTGCAAATCGTCAATCAGCCAGCCGCGGAAGCCGTTGTACCGGGCGTCGAGGGTTTCAAAGTGAAAGCGGAGGCGAATGGTTTGCCCGGCGTAGGGGGCAAGGTTCAGGTACAAGCTCTGCGTCCAAAAGCCGGAAGGGTCATCGGTCATTTGGTAGAGGTTGGTAAACGGGCCGCCATTGGCAGAAATCTGCACCCAGCGCTGATCCCAGTTCGCCCCGGTTTCGGCCACGTACCACGACCAAAAGCGGAGGTACGGCGTGCCGGAATTGGGGATGGGAATGGGCGGGGAGGTGAGGTCGCCCGCGTTGGGCGCGCCTGTGTCGTAGGAGCCGTTATCAAAATCGCCCGAACCGTACCACGCGGTGTACGTGCCCCCGTGCGCGGCGGGCTGGTGATTGAGCAGATTCCACAACCCGTTCATTTGCCAACCCGTCCCGCTTTCAAACCCGGTTGTGTACGGGAAGGTGACGGGCGTGGGCACCGAAGGCGGGGCGGCGACGGTAAAACTGGCGGTCGCACTCCAGCCGGATTCGACGCCGTTCGCGTTGCGCGCCTTCACTTTCCAGGTGTAGCTCCCCTCCGCCAGCGAGCCGATGTGCCAGACCGGGGACGTTTGCCACGCGGACGTGACCGCCGGATCGCCCGCGCGGGTGTACTGCGCCTGAAATTCTGCCGCCCCCCCGCCATCATCCCACACGAGCGAGACGGACGCCCCGCCGGGGAACGCGTCCCCAGACGGCCACGCGGGCACGGGCGGGTTGGCGGTGGCGGTGTCCGCTTCCACCACAGCGACAACGATTTCTTCGGTGCCAATCCAGTTGTCGGCAAGGTTGGGGTCAGAGGCGTAGAGGGTGTGGGCGCGGCCGCGGAGAATGAGTTCGCGATAGAGAGTTACGCGTGCGGTGTCTCCGATGAGGAGGGAGGAG
>JABWBV010000774.1 GCA_013359445.1 Anaerolineales bacterium
AAGAAAGTTACTAAAATTGTCAGCAAAGGGTTCATAGAATTCCTCAGAAAGGATTATCTTATAATCACGTAACTAATAATAATCACCACACCCATGAAAACCATCAGGGCGTAATTGCGGGCAAAACCATTTTGTACCCGGCTCAAGAGGCCAGACAGCCCACTTGTCCCCTCCGCCAGCCAGTACGAAACCCGATCCACAAAACCCAGGTCAATCGGGTCGGCAAGCAACTGCGTCAACCCCCGAAAACCGGCGGCGATGACGGAGTCGTGGAACCATTCGTGCCAGAAATCCCAGTCAATTTTATCGGCCAGGAAAACGGACAGGCGGTAGTAAGGGCGGATAATCAGCCAGCCATAAAATTCGTCTACCCACCATTTGGCATTCATTCCGACAAAGATCGGGCCGAGCAACCGCCGCAGGGGGTCAATCTCTTCGGGGGAGGCAAGCGGCTTGCGTCCGTAGAAAAACCAGGCAAGGGCAATGGCCGCCAAAGCCAACCCACTGGAAATCAAGGCGATAGGCATTTCAAAATCCAGTGAGTGTGCGGCATGGCCCATTGTGTGTTCCAGCCAATGTCCAAAGGTGTGGATGCCTGGCAGGTTCAATGCGCCGCCGAAAATCGAGAGAAAAGCCAACACCCCCAACGGAATGGTGATGAGTTTCGGGCTTTCTTTGGCATGTTTGGCGGCGTCTGTGCGAGGTTTTCCGAAGAACACCATCCAGATTTGCCGCCCCATATAAAACGCAGTGAAAAAGGCGGCAATACTCAAAAGCCAGTATGCCAGCGGGAATTCGTGGCTCGCATCCAGCAAAATCTCATCCTTCGACCAGAACCCGGCGAAGGGGAAAATTCCGGCGAGGGCCAGCGTCCCCATCAAATACACGCCAAACGTGGTGGGCATGATCTTCCACAGCCCGCCCATGTTCCGCATGTCTTGGGGGTCGAACGCATGGTGGTCATGGTGGTGATCGCCATGGGCGTCGTGTCCAACACCGTGATGCGCCTCATGGCCTTTGTTATGTTTCGTCTCTGCGGCATGGGTGCCCTTTTTACTCCCCTTGGGTTTTTCATTATCATGGGATTTTGCAGGCGCGTCCCCGGTGCTTTCAAGGGGGTGGTGCCCGCGTTCAACGCCTAGAATGACCGAACCGGCTCCGAGGAACAACAACGCTTTGAAGAACGCGTGGGTCACGAGGTGGAACATCCCCGCCACAAAACCACCCATTCCAACCGCCGCCACCATAAAGCCCAATTGGCTGACGGTTGAATACGCCAACACTTTTTTGATGTCATACTGCCCGACCGCAATCGTTGCCGCAAACAGCGCCGTGACCGCGCCGACCGTCGCGACAATCGTTTGAGCGAGGTGCGAGGCCTCAAAAATCGGATACGAACGGGTGACGAGGTAAACGCCCGCCGTCACCATCGTCGCCGCGTGGATCAGGGCCGAGACGGGGGTGGGGCCTGCCATCGCGTCCGGGAGCCAGACATACAGCGGGAGTTGGGCAGATTTCCCAGTCACGCCGACGAGCATAAAAATCCCAATCGCGGGGATCACCCACGTGGGGACTTCTGCGGCCATTTCTTCCACTGCATGGAACACTTCGGTAAATTCCAGGGAACCAAAATACCAAAAAGTCAGGAACATGGCGATCAAAAAGCCGAAGTCCCCGACGCGGTTGGTGATGAACGCTTTTTTCGCCGCGTTGGAGTTGTTCAACCCGATGGAGGCATCCGGGTTCCGCGTGAACCAGAACCCGATCAACAGGAACGAGCATAAGCCCACGCCTTCCCACCCGACGAACAGCATCAGATAACTGCTCCCGCCGACGAGGGTCATCATGAAGGCGATGAACAGGTTCAGATAAACGAAGAAACGAGCGTAGCTGGCGGGGTCTTCTTTGTAACGCACGTCGTAGTGCATATACCCGGCGGCGTAGATATGGATGAGCGTTCCAATGCCCGACACGACCAGCATCATCGTGACCGAGAGGGTATCCACGTTGAACGCCCACGGGATGTGCAAGGTCCCAACGTTCAGCCAGTCTGCCACATGAACGATCATCCCTTCATGGTGGCTTTGCAGGGACACGGCCAGCAAGACCGAGACAACAAACGCCAAAAACGAGGCCAGGCTCGCGACTGTGCCCGTGAACCGTTCCCCCATGCGACGGCCCAACACAATGTTGATGAGCAGGCCAATGACCGGGAAAAAGACGATCCAGGGGGCGAGAGAAAAGAAAGTAGGACCGGTAGAAACTTCAGATAAAAACATACGTGCTCCTACCCTTTCAATTGGTGCATATCATCAATATTGATC
>JABWBV010000150.1 GCA_013359445.1 Anaerolineales bacterium
AACAAGCACAAGAAGCTTTTCGATGGAATGAGATCGTCGCCACCGTTGCGGCCAGTGCCCTGCTGGCGGGGATGATGGCGTGTGTGGGGGTGACGCTGGGCGCGTTTGGCGCTCGGCTGGCCCCGGGCTGGGAGGGGAGTTTTTTGCCGTGGCTGTGCTTGTTCATCGCCCTGGAAGCGCTTTTTTCCGAAGGACGGGTGCGCCTTCTGGCGATGTTGAGTTCCAAGCGGCTCGTGTATCGCGTGTCGGAAATCATCCTCCTCACCCTTTTACTCAAACTCAGCCTGATCTTTCTACGTGGGGAAAACTGGCTTGTGGCCCTCACTTCGTGGCAGGAAGATTTTTTGTTCAACTTTTTTGCTGGGGAATTTGGCGGGATATGGTTCGTGATGATGTTGGTGTGGGGGATCACCAGCCTGTTTGCCGAGCAAGTGTACACCCTGGTCGAAGACAACGAACTGCTCCGTCCGGGCAGTGAACCCCAATATTTCACCAGCCGCCGGGAAACACGGCGCAAACTGGCCGGGCAGGTGATCTTTTTAGGTGCGGTCATGGTGGTGCTCACCGCGCTCACCCGCCTCGATTTGCAGGCGATTTGGGGGGCGTTGCCGCCCGTCGAAGTGGGGGCACTCAACGTCCTGATCTATTTTTTCCTGGCCCTTCTGCTGTTAAGTCAGGGGCAGTTTGCCGTTTTGCGGGCCACCTGGATCTGGCAACAAATTCCGGTCACGCGTCCGATGGCCATGGGGTGGTTGCGTTATAGCCTGATCTTTTTAGGGCTTGTGGCCTTGTTGGTGCTCATTTTGCCTACCCGTTACTCTGTCAGTTTGTTGACGTTGGCCCAAATCCTGTTTAGTTTTCTGTTTTCCATTGTCTTATTTCTGTTTTATCTGATCTCCATCCCGATCTTGTGGCTTCTCTCCCTGCTCACCCGTGATCAAGCGATGGAAGAACCGTTGGAAAACCCGTTCCAAAATTTATTGCAACCGACCCCCTTTCCCGAAGACCTGACCCCCATCGCCACCGTGCCGCTTTCCGAGCTTTTCCAATCGGTCGTGTTTTGGGGGCTGTTCTTCCTGGTTTGCGGGTACGCGCTCGTCCAATATTTTCGCCAAAATCGGGAACTCCTCGAACGCCTACGTCGCATCCCCGGCTTGCGTTGGTTCACCGAAGGAATGAATGCTTTCCTGACCTGGTTACGTGGTGCGACCAAAACCGCGACCGAAATGGCCGCCGCGACCTGGGCGCGCGTCCGTCCCCAACCTCGCGAGAGCACAGCCCCCACGCCCTGGAATCTGATCCGCCCCAATCGGATGACCCCGCGGGCGCGCGTGATCTTCTTCTACCGCGCCATGCTTCGTCGGGGAGAAGAAAGCGGCCTCCCGCGTGACCCCGCCGCCACCCCCACCGAATACGCCACCACCCTCCGCCGCGCCCTCCCCGAAGAAGACCCTGACATCGCCATCTTCACCCAGGCCTTCCAAGAAGCCCGCTACACCCACCACCCCATCCCCGAAGAAACCGCCAGCCAGGTGAAAGCGGTGTGGGAGCATTTGCGTGGCTTACTGAAAAAGCGTTTTTAGAGTCATTTGCTCATTAGAGAAAACCATCAGGGTTTGCAGGCGAGTAAAGTGTTGCGTTACAGGAAGCAGGATATAGTATAATCATCTCCCCCACCCAGGATTACCCTGGAATCCCCTTTTGTCATTTCATCATTTACTATTTTGACGTGACCCCTCTTGCCTTCCGGTGAGAGGTTATTTGCTTTTGGAGAAGATTTACTCTATGGAAACGAAATTATATGTCGGCAACCTTGACTACGAGACAACCGAGGAAGCGTTACAGACCTTGTTTGCTCAGGCGGGGACCGTCAAATCGGTCGCGTTGATTAAAGATCGAGACACGGGCCGCTCAAAAGGGTTTGGCTTTGTCGAAATGGAAACCCAGGCGGATGCCCAGGCGGCGATTAGTATGTTTAATGGAAAAATGATGCGTGAACGTGCCTTGACCGTGAATATTGCACGTCCTCGCGAAGAACGGCCAAATAGCAACCAGTTTAGCCGGGGCGCGCGCGAAAGTAGCCGCCGCCGATATTAACCGTTTTGACCGGATAACGAAAATGCGGTTCCGATCGGGAACCGCATTTTTATGCCTCACTTCATTTGGGGATTCCTACCCTGTACCGTTACGAAAAGGATTACGCTGGTGTTTCAAAAATTTCATAACCTCTTCAACGAATTTAAAACGCTCTATGTTGCTCCCCAACAGTATACAGGTCGCGAGATGCTGAGTCAGTTAGGGATTCGAACGGGGATGCCAGTTATCGTTTTTAAAGAAGGCGATAATTATTTAGCCGATGAACGGCTGGAACGCACGGTCTGTGAAGGTATTGCCCGTGCGGCGGCAGAAATCCGGGCGACGCTGGTCGATCATGGGGCAAATGTCGGCCTGATGGGGTTCTTAAATACCGCCGTTCGGGAACGCCATCATTCTGGCCTTTACATCGGTGTGGCTCCGCGTGGTTTAACGCGCCTGCCCAACCAAACGACCTACGATCACCTTATCGCACTTGGCGATGCCCACACCCACTTTGTATTGGTGGAAGGCGACCGTTGGGGCATTGAAATGCCCACCCTGAACGCGATGCTTAAGGCCCTGGCAGATACGGCTTCTTTTTTGGTGGTGTCGATCAAAGGGAACCCTAGTGCGGAGACCGAGGGGAAAATAGGTTCGGATAACCCTCAAAAAACAATGACCGCAGAGATGCGTAAGTCCATGGCCGATAGCATCTCCCTACAACTCCGCTTCCCTGGCCATCCGGAAAATGCCGCTCCCCCGAAATTGTCGCGTGAGGAAATCTTTCCCGTTGCTGATCTTTATGCCGAACCTGAAAAGCTCACGAACAAAATTAAGTATTATCTCAAAATTTACGGGGCGAATGGATAAAACTTCGCAAACCACGTTTGCCAAGCCCCATCAGCCCCCGGAATGGGTCCCCGACGTGGGAAATTAGGGAAGCCCCGGAATCTCCTGTAACAGCTTTGTAAGCTCTCGCCGTGCGATCTCGCGGGGGGTGTTTAAAACGATGACCCACTCATTCAACAGCAGATCCTGCGCGCGGGATAAAATTTCATTATCATTCTTCGTCAGGGTCTGACGGCGCGACCGGGAGGTCAGATCATGAATGATCCGGCACAGGTCTCGCAACGTCCGGCTTTTCATTCTGAGCATCAAAACTTCTCCCCGTTCCAGATGATGATCGGGAAGCCGCTCCCCCATCCCTTCCAACAGGGAAAGAAGTTCTTGAAACGCCGTGACATCTAAGGGGTAGCGGATGCTCACCTCGGTTGCATCCACCGGCACCCAGAGGGTGACATCCGCCGTTTGCACAACATAATATTCCCCTGTTTTCTTGCCCAACATTTTCTCTTCAATCCCAGTAATTGTCCCGGGGCCATAATTGCGGTGAATGATCCGATCACCAATTTCATACATAGGAGAACCTCCAAAAACACCTGAAAAGGTGTCATTAGCCACAGGCATTTATGATCCCCGCCAGGCCGGTATCGGCAGATGGCGGTGTCACGAGTTCTTCCTGCGTAATTTTTCCGGCAACGACGGTGAGGGCCCAATGGGAGCCAGGAAAAGTCACAGTTTTTCCACTCGCGGGAAGAACAGGGCCATTTAAGACGGATAAATCCAGCGACTCTCGGTGTGTCCCTACCCCGTAATACTTTAAATTGACGACATTGCCTTTTTCTTGAACTTCAGATAGCTTGATTTTTAAATCGGGGATCGCCGTCTTAATGGCATTCATCACACCCACCCAAACCACTTTCCCAAGGGGGCGCTCATCAAATCCAATCATTTTAAAATCATCTGCCAGGAAAAGCGCGGCTTTATCGGCACTCATCAAACTAAAAGTTCCAAAATAGGCTTTAACAATATCGGTCACACTGCTAGGCATGGGGCAAACTCCTCATCCATCCTGTCCTTAAACGCGTTCCATCACCTTTTCATGATTGAGCAGGTGTCAATTTCTCATTTCGACAGGAAATATTCAGTTAAGGTTTGATGGGATGGGAATCCTTCCCAGGTAAAAGGGAAGTCAGCAATTTAATTGAATGTGCCAAAAAATGAGGAATTCGATAATGTAAGTATAACCGATATTTCCGCCCCTGTAGACTAATGCGCGACCCAATCTCCCGCCGGAAGTTTTTCCCCTGCCCGGATCGGTACGTTGAGCCGATTTTCAAAGGGCGTGAGCGGGCAACTCCAGTTTTCGTTGTATGCGCAATAAGGATTGTAAGCCAGATTGAAATCAATATGGAAACGCCCATCGGGGCCTTCTTCGGGTTCCAGATAGCGCCCGGCCCCGTAGGTTTCCTCGCCACGCAGGCTGTCTACAAACGGCAGAAAAAAACCATGGTCACTGGCAAAGAGCGTAAGTTCCACGTCTTGCCCCTCCACCTGGAAGCGGAACTTACCATACCGGAGGTAGGATTGCTCATCCCCTGTGGAGGTTTGTACAATGATGGAGTCCTGTGGCACGAACGTTTCCACGGTGACGGTCAAATCCAGCGCCGGGTTTTCGGGGAAATAATTCAACCCGGTGAAGGCGCGCCGTTGGGGGGGCGTAAGGGGGCTTTGCGGGTGCCGTTTGAAAAAATCATCTTTGGATTTGCGAAATTGTTCGAGTTCAGTCATGTTGATTCGACGCAATGGAAAGCCAAACCCTTACGCCAGGCGCGAAAATCGGAACACCGCCTCTGTCAGAAACATAACGACTTCTGCCACGAAACCCACACTATTTATAAACGGTGTGCAAAAGAAACAGGGGCATAATAAGGATGAAGAAATAATCCTTAACCCAATGGCCCAAACCCATGATCCCTAAATTTCCTAAAAATCTTTTCGCCAAACCCGACCACAAAACCCATATCCTCGCTCGCGACATGATGATCGAGAGCATGAATGATGGGATTATGGTGCTCGATAAAGAAGGGCTTGTTCTGGATGCCAACCGTGCCACGCTGATCCTAACTGGCTTGAGCGGCGAGGAATTGATCGGCAAACCTGCCCCCGCCGAATTTCGCTCCTTCATTGCCCGTACCCCCAGCGACCCCGAAGCCACCCGTGCCCGGCTTGAAATCAAGTGGGACAAACCGGTTCCGCGCTACTTCGACCTCAGCATCTCGCCCATTCACGACAAAAACGGGCACCTTGTCCGGCGGCTCATCGTCCTGCGCGACATCACCAAACAAAAACAAATCGAAAAAGCCCTGCGCCTGTACAACAACCGCCTCAACATCCTGCGCGAAATCGACCTGGGCATCCTCAAAGCCACCTCGCTCGAAGAAGCCGCCCTCAACACGCTCCACCAACTGCAAAAAATCCTCGCCTGTCAGGAACTTACCCTGATCGAATACGACAAACAACTCGCCCCGGTGCTTTTAGCCGAACTCCGCCCGGAAACAGCCTCCCGCCGGAGAAATTTACCCGCCTACGAAAACCTGGAAATGGACCTGACGCGGGGCAAAATCCTGGTGCAACGGAATCCCCCCACCTACCCCGGATCGGGTGGGGACTTCGGAACGGCCTCCCCCTCGTTGATTGTCCGCGCCCCCCTCCGCGCCCCCAGCGCCCCCCGTCCCCAATACGATTCCCCGGCCTCCAATCTTTTGATGGGCCTGCTCACCCTCGTCTTTTACGAAATCACCGAACTGACAGACGCAGACCTCGACCTGTTGGGCGAAATTACCCACGAACTCGCCGCCACTCTGCAAAACCACCGCCTCCAACAACAAACCCGTCGCCACGCCGTGCAACTGCAAGTGGCCTCCGAAATTGCGCGTGACATCGCCAGCACCCGTGAACTAAACGACCTGATCTCGCGCGCCGTTAACCTGGTGCGCGACCGCTTCGGGTACGCCCACGCGGGCATCTACCTTGTCGATGAGAAAGGGCAATTTGCCGTCCTTCAAGCCGCCACCGGTGAGGCAGGGGAAAAAATGCTCAGTCACGGTCACAAGCTGAAGATTGGGGGCAGTAGTTTTGTCGGGCAAGCGGTCGAAACGGGGCGGCCACAAATTGTGAACGATTTTGAACACGAAAACGGACAGCGTAAAAACCCCTACCTCCCTGCCACCTGCTCAGAACTAGCCCTCCCCCTCATCCTTGCTGAAAAAGTCATCGGGGTGCTAGACATTCACTCCGACCGTTCCGCCTCCTTCGACACCGACGACGCGGTCACCCTCCAAATCATCGCCGATCAACTTGCCATTGCCGTAGACAATGCCCGGCTCAATCAAATGGCCGCGTTGCGGCTGGAAGAAACCATCCGCCAAATGGGCGAACTGGCCGTGTTATACGCCGTGGCCCAGGCCGGTGCCGAAGCCACCACCGAAGATGAACTGGTCGAACGGGTTACCAAAGTAATTGGCGAGACGTTTTATCCGGATAATTTTGGGGTGCTGTTCGTCGATGAAACGGAAAAAAACGTGGTGACGCACCCCTCCTACCGGGGCGTTCACTCCACCAACCGCCTGGGCAAAGGGATCACCGGGCGGGTCGCGGCAGATGGCAAACCCCGCCTGGTCGCCGATGTGGCCATGAGTTCCGGGTACCTCCGCCTGGATCAGGAAACCCGCTCCGAGTTGTGTGTCCCGTTGAAAATTGACGAAAAAGTTATCGGGGTGATCAACGCCGAAAGCAAAAAAGTAAACGCCTTCAGCCTGTCAGACGAACGCCTCCTGGCAACAGCTTCCGAACTGCTCGCGGTCGCCATCCAAAAAATCCGCCTGCACACAAATCTGCAAGCGCATGCTCGTGATCTGGCCCTGGCCCTCGAAAAGCAAAAAGAGCTGGATCGTCTCAAAAGCCAGTTCATCCAAAACGTCTCCCACGAACTTCGTACTCCCCTCGCTATCATCCGCGGCTACGCCGAAATTCTCGACTCGGGTGATCTGGGCGAGCTAGATATTGCCTACAAAGACCCGGTTTCCACCATTGCCCGCCGCGCCGCCATGCTTTCCAACCTGGTTGATGATCTGATCGCCATCCTGGAAGCCGAAGAGCGCAACCTCAAAATGAAAGACTTCGATCTGGGCGCCCAAGTCCAGACCATGATGGACGAGTTTCAGATTTCGGCCCAAAAGGCGGAGATCACCCTACAAACCCACATTGCCCCCCACTTGCCCCTTTTTCACGGGGATGCCGATCACATGCGGCGCGTGGTCGATAATCTCGTCGGCAATGCCCTCAAATTTACCCCCAAAGCGGGACAAGTGTCTGTTTCTCTGGCCCTAGTAGACGAACATTTTATCCTTCAAATTCGGGATACTGGCATCGGCATCCCGGAAGATGAACTGCAAAAAATCTTCGACCGGTTTTATCAAGTAGATGGAAGCATGAGTCGCCGGTTTGGGGGCACTGGCCTGGGGCTTTCGCTGGTCCACGAGATTGTGACGGCCCACCACGGCATGATTGGGGTCGAAAGCAAAGTGGGGGAAGGCACCACCTTTACCATCAAAATTCCCGTTGAACGCCCGGCCCTGCAAAGCCTCGTCATCCCCAGTTTGGAAGAGGTCATGGAATAGGGTGCCTTTGTTTCCCGTCAAAAAAGATAGCGTCTTTTTTGGGGGAGTTTCCTCTCTAGGCCCGAGCAGTTACTTTTTTTTCGGAATCTTCTACTCTGGTGAGTAATTACCTTTTTTTTGCTCGTTCACATTGCGGGGCGATTGTTTGAACTCAGGTAAAATAACGCGCATGTTGAAACCCAAATTGCCGTGGTACCTGCTCCTTCTGTTTCCGCTTTTGGCCGGGTGCGGAACCCTGATGCCAACCCCCGCGGTTTATGTGCCCCCCACGTTAGCCGCCTCACCCGAACCCCTGCAAACCCCTCTCCCCACGTCCATCCCCGTCTCGCCAACCCCCTCCTGTCAAAATAACCTCGTCTACCTCGAAGACCTGACCCTGCCCGACGGCACCAACGTCAACCCTGGTGAAACGCTCGACAAACGTTGGCAAGTGGAAAACGCGGGAACGTGCAACTGGGAATCCGGCTACACCCTCCGCCTGATCACCGGCCCCGACCTGGGCGCGCCTCCCGAACAAGCCCTCTACCCCGCCCGCGCGGGCACCGAGGCCGCGCTTCGCATCCTCTACACCGCCCCTACTGAATCCGGCATCTACCGGAGCGCGTGGCAAGCGTTCGACCCGTCCGGGCAGGCGTTTGGCGACCCGGTTTTTATTGAAATCGTGGTGCCATAAATTTGCTGTTCATTCAAGTACAAACTCTCCCTTTCACGATAATAAACCTCCATGCGTTTTGTAAAATGGCTATTGTTTCTTGCCTTTTCGATCCTTCTGCTGGTTTTTGCGGCGGGGGCAAGTTACTATTTTTCGCCTCCCCTGCTCTCTTCCATCCTTCAAGCGCCCACCTTAATCATTGACTATTCGCCGTTCTCAATTAATCATTCCGCCACCCACACCCCCACCCCTTTCCAACCCCAAACCTACACCCCCACGGCAACGCTTACCCCCACGCCAACCCATACGCCTTCTCCCGCCCCCACACAAACCCCCACGCTAACGCTAACGCCTACCCCAACACTAACGCCTTCCCTGACTCCCACCTCGCCCTTCCCTGCCTCCGCCTATATCGGCAACTTCAACGGCTTCCCGCAAACCTACAATCTCAGTTGCGAATCTCGTTCCGCCTCGGACCTGGCCGCATATTTTGGCGTCGAATTTTCCGAACTGGCTTTTTTGTGGGCACTCCCCACCTCGGATAACCCGAACAAAGGCTTCGTCGGCAGTGTGACCGACGCGCTCGGCGGCCTGCCCCCGAACGGGTACGGCGTCCATGCGGGGCCGGTTGCGGACCTGATGCGGGCGTGGGGTTTGTCCGCGACCGCCCACTTCGGCTTGAGCTACGAACACCTTCAAACCGAGATCGCCGCCGGACGTCCGGTCATGATCTGGGCCATTCGCGAACTCGGTTACAGCGATCCCGTCTCCTACACTTCCTCCGACGGCGAAACCTCCATCGTTGCCCGGTACGAACATACCTTCATCGTCATTGGCTATGGGCCTGACTACATCACCGTCGAAGACAATGGCCGTATTTACAGCGTCTCCCTAAACCAATTCCTCACGTCGTGGGGAATATTGGGCAACATGGCAGTGACGATTGACGGGTAAAATAGCGAACCAGCAAATCAACAACTCAGCAAATCTGCAAATCAACAACTCAGCAAGTCAACAAACCAACAAACCAACAAGTCAACAAGTCAACAAACCAACAAATCAACCAATACCCAATAACCATCATGGACTCCCCTGAACCCCCTCTCAAAATTAAACAACCCCCTGTCCTCTTCAACAAAACCCAGGCCATCGTCGCCAAAATCTCCGATTACCTGGGCGGGACTTTCATCGCCTATTGGAACAATCCCAAAGGCTCCGTGTGCCACAATGATGTCGTCGCCCTGTACGAAATCGTCGAAAAACTTGGCAAACGCGAAACCATCTACATGTTCATCAAATCCGGGGGCGGACACGGGCAGGCCGCGCTCCGATTGGTCAGCCTGCTCCGCCAATATTGCCCAAACCTGCATGTTCTCGTGCCCCTGGAATGTGCCTCCGCCGCGACCATGATCGCGCTCGGCGCCAACCAGATTCTGATGGGGCCAATGGCATACCTGACCGCCGTGGACACCTCGCTCACCCACAGCCTCTCCCCCCTGGATCGGGACAATGATCGGGTCAGTGTCAGCCTGGACGAGCTAAACCGCGTCCTCCGGCTCTGGCGGGAAAAATCTCCCACCCCCGAAGAAAACCCGTACAAAGAACTGTACTCCTACGTGCATCCCCTCGTGATCGGGGCCGTGGACCGCGCGGGGTCGCTCTCCATCATGCTCTGCAAAGAACTGCTTGCCCACCACATGGACGACGAAGATGCCCGCGACCGCATTGCGAACGCCCTCAACGCCAACTACCCCTCCCACAACTACCCGATTCTCTACGAAGAAGCCAAACGCCTGGGGCTGAAAGTGGCCCACCTTCCCGCCGAGATCAACGCCCTGCTCCTCGAACTTAACGAGCAGTACAGCGAAATGGGCCAACGCGCCACCACCGACTTCAACGAAATCCGCGCCCACAGCAATGAAATTCTCAACATCTGGGAGACCAAAGATATGCAAATCTACTTCCAGGAAGACAAAGACTGGTTCTACCGCACGGAAGAACGGCGCTGGATCACCCTCAACGACAACAGCGGCTGGCATCAAATCGAGCAGATCAATGGCAAAAAACGGAAAACCGTTCTGCACATTGCCTAACCTCCCAAAAGGGTGGCGTCAGCCACCCTTTTTTCTTATCCAATGACCCTCCTCGAAAAACTCACCTTCCACACCCAGCACACCCCCGACAAGATCGCCCTCGAATTTCTCGACCCGCCCCGGCAAACGCTCACCTACGCCGAACTGGATCAGGAAATCGCCCGCGCGGCCACCCGGCTCGATCAACCCGGCCTCCGCGCGGGGGACCGCCTCGCCCTCCAACTCCCCAAAACCCTCGACTTCATCCTCCTCCACCTCGCCGCCATGCGGATGGGTGCAGTCACCCTCCCCCTCAACCCCGCCTACCCCCCCGACGAACTCGCCTACTTCCTCCGCGACTCCGAAGCCTCCCTCTTCTTCGCCGACGTCGCGACGCAAGAACGCCTCCAACCTGTTCTCGAAACCATCCCCACCCTCCGGCAAACCATCTGGCTTGATTCTGCAAATCTGCAAATCTCAAATCTGCAAGTCAGCAACCCAACCAACCAGCAAACCCACCAACCAACAAACCCACAAATCTCAAATTTGCAATCTTCCCTCGAAAATTCCAAATTCCCAATTGCCAATTCACCATTCCCTATTAACTCCCCCGCCGTCATGATCTACACCAGCGGCACCACCGGACGCCCAAAAGGCGCGGTCCTCACCCACGCCAACCTCACCGCCCAAACTGAGGCCCTCCACACGGCCTGGGGCTGGCAAACGGACGATATACTGCTCCACGTTTTGCCGCTGTTCCACGTCCACGGATTATTCGTCGCCCTGCACGGAGCCTTATATGCGGGCGCGACCACCCTCCTCTTCCGCCAGTTTGACGCTCGCCGCACCCTCCAAACCCTGGCCGAACGCCGTTGCACCGTCTTTATGGCTGTCCCCACCATTCACCGTCGCCTGCTCGATGTCCCCGACGCCACCCAGTTCGACCTCGCCCACATGCGCCTGCTCACCTCCGGCTCCGACCGCCTGCCCGACGAAGTGTTCACCGGGTTCCAGCAAACCTTCGGACATACCCTGCTCGAACGTTACGGCATGACCGAAACGGGCATGAACCTCTCCAACCCCCTACACGGCGAACGGCGCATGGGATCGGTTGGCCTGCCCCTGCCCGGCGTGGAAGCCCGCATCGCCCACCCCGACACAGACGAACCGCTCCCCGACGGAGAAGTGGGCTTGGTGCAAATCCGCGGCCCCCACGTTTTCACCGAATACTGGCGTCAACCCGAAAAAACCGCCGAAGCCTTCACCCCTGACGGCTGGCTCCGCACGGGCGACCTGGGATTCCGCGCCCCGGACGGGTACTTCACCCTGCAAGGCCGCGCCAAAGACCTGATCATCACCGGCGGCCTGAACGTCTACCCGCCCGAGGTGGAACGCGTCCTCGCCGACCACCCCGCCGTCGCCGCTAACGCCGTCATCGGGTGCCCCGACCCCGAATGGGGGGAGAAAATCGTCGCGGTGGTGGTGCCCCGCGCGGGGGTGGAAATCTCCGAAAATGAGTTAATCGAATACTGCCAGTCTAAACTTGCCCGCTACAAATCCCCCCGTCGGATTGTGTTTGCCCCCGATCTGCCCCGCAACGCGATGGGGAAGGTGCAAAAGATGGATTTGCGGAAGGGGGTATGTGTTTAACCGGGTTATGAATCGGTGATCTCATACACCCACAAAGCGGGGTCTTTTTCGCGTAAGGTGAGGAGAGGGGCGTGGTTTAGGAATTCTTTGATTCGCAGGCGGGTGGCAGAGTCTAATAACAGAGGATGGACAATGACATAACGAATGTTGAGGGTTTTGACCAATTCGGCAAAGTTTTGTGCCACATCGGTCTCGGATGCTTCGACAGGGTTTCCGGCGAGAAGATTTAACGAGGGCGATTGTTTGTAGTAGCGAAAAACCTGGGCGGGCATTCGCGCAACCATGCCGTTAAGCCCTCTTTTTTCGTGAATAATTTGATAAATTTGAAGTGACTCGTCGCTTCCGAAGCGTTCGGTCCCGCTCCGCACCCCAACAGGAACTTCTAACACCATAAAATCCCCTGGTTGGGCGGCAATTTGAGCATAAATGGCATGTTCGGGAAAAAATTGCACCTGAAAAGGAAACACCGCCTGTAAGCTAATCCCATGCACGATGATCAAACTCCCGGCTAACAACCCATTTCCCCATTTGCCCAGACGAGGCGCAAACGTTTGCCACGCCATGCCAAGCGTCATCCCCACCGCGATCATCGCCGGCACATTAAAGCGATACGGCGTGCGAAATTGCCCCAGCCCGGGCAGTTGACGTAAAAACGCATAAGGCAACGGAATCTCGGTGGGCGTAAGTTGAATGCCCAGCGTCAGGATAAAAAAGAACAAACTTGCCAACATCCAAACCCAATTTTTGCGATTCCGCCAGGACAAGCCACAGGCTATCACAAAGAGACCTGCAAGAGGCAGGCCGAAAATATGCCGCAACACCACTGGATCGAAAAAGTCGAACCACCGTAAGGAATAGCTCAATGTAGCCTTTGCCGAAGGAACAACATAGCCC
>JABWBV010000151.1 GCA_013359445.1 Anaerolineales bacterium
GAGGTGGTGCCCCGTCCGGCGTCGGCAGGAAAACTTCCGGCGAGGATCAGGGCAATGGCGTTTCCGCCGGGGACTGCTTCCACGAGGGCCTTTCCCGCATAGACCTGGCAGGTTGCCGTGATTTCACCCCCCGCCGCGGACAGGTCCTTGACGTACGCGGCACAGGCGTTGCCGGTTTTTGCGGAGAGCCAGGAGGCCACGTCCATCCCCATCGACGATGAGCCAAAAAGGGTCAGGCGCGGGGTGTGGGTGGCGATCAATTGGGAGATCACCTTCCCGTAGGCTTCCGGGTTAAACTGGGCAAGGGCGGGGTCGTCCACATAAATGGTTTTGTCGGAGGCAAAAGTGGATGCCTGGGCACTCATGCCACTTCCTAACAGGGCGACAATGGCCTGCCCGCCCAGCATCGAGGCAAGTGCTTTGGCCTTGCCCACCATTTCGTAGGAAATATCGGCGACTTTGCCGTTGAGATGTTCGGTGATTACGAGGATGTCATTGGACATGGATTGCTCCAGAAGGTTGGTTTAGAAATACGGAAAATGTATTGCGAATTGCGTGGGGGGTGCTAAAGGAGACCTTTTTCTTCGAGAATGGCGATAATTTTCTTGCCAACCGCTTTCGCATCGCCTTCGAGCATTTCGGCGTGCCCGGCGGAGACGGGTTTGGACATTTTACGGAGGGTGGTTCCCCCGTCGGAATCGGGTGCGTCTGCTTCGTATTCTGTGATCTTGGCAGTTTGGGCCATTTGCCGGATTTTGCTGATGGGGGCGTAACGCGGGGGTTGCGTGGCCGCCTGGATACCCACGACCGCGGGTAAATCTACTTCAAACTCGGCGATGACCCCGCCTGCATATTCTTTGTGGATGGTGGCCTTCCCGCCATTAACCTGGATGCCGTTAACCACGCCCACGTAAGGCAGGTTAAGGTACGCGGCGAGCATCGGGGCCACTTGCCCGTCAATGTCATCGGCGGCTTGCACGCCGGCAAAGACAAGGTCTGGGGTCATCCCCTGAATCTGGTCGGCCAGTATCCGGGCATGGGTGTGGGAATCTAAGCCGGGTTCCAGCCCGGTGATTTTGGCGACTTTGTCTGCGCCTTTGGCGAGGGCGGTGTGCAGGACGTTGTCGAGTTCCTCGATAGGGTCAATGCCCAGGACTGTGACTGTGCCTCCGCTGGCTTCCTTGATGAGTACGGCTTGTTCGATGGCTTGTTCGTCAAACTCGTTGAGGACAAAATCGACTTCGTCGAAATCCAGGTTGTTGCCAGCTTTATTAAGTTCAAGTTCGTCGGTGAGGCTGGGTATGTGTTTGATGGCGACGATGATGTTCATGGTTACTCCTTGTGAGGGGGAAGTGGGGGACGGGGTGGACGGGGTGGATAGGGTAGATAAGGTAGATAGGGTAGATAGGGTAGATAGGGTAGATACGCTGTTTACCTTATTTACCTTATTTACTTTATTTACCTTTTCTCCTTTCTTCTACCCATTAATCGCTTTATCAATCAACTCCAAAATGTCCAGCACTTTCAACTGGTCGTTGCCTGTGCTTTTTGCACCGTCTTCAAAGCGAGACACTTCAAAGGGACACGCGACGGAGAGAACGGTGGCCTGGTATTCAACCGCTTCGAGGACGCGGCGTTCGGAGAGGCGCATTTGGGTGTGTTCTTTTGTGAAGGAATCGAGCCACATACCCCCGCCTCCACCCCCACAGCAATATCCATTCTCGCGGTTACGGCCCATTTCGACCAGTTCCACGCCGGGAATGGCGCGGAGCAATTGGCGCGGGGCCTCGTATTCGCCGTTATGCCGTCCCAAATAGCAAGGGTCGTGGAAGGTGACGCGGCAGATGCCGTGGGCATTGACCTCGTGCTGCATCAGGTCTTTCAGTTGATCCAGGTAGCGGACGAGAAATTGGGTGTAGTGAAAAATGGGGCGCTCAAAACCGTATTTCGGATATTCGTTTTTGAAGGCGTTGAATTCATGCGGGCCGGTGACGACCATTTCGTTCCATTCGTATTTGTTGAACGCGTTGATGTTGTGTTCGGCCAGCATCTCAAACAAGCCTTTTTCCCCGGCCAGCCGCATGGAGTCGGCGTCGTCTTTTTCTTCCTTGCCGAGAATGGCAAAGTCCACGCCCAATGCGGTCAGGATACGAGCCATTGCGGAGGCCGCGTCCATCCCGCGCGGGTGGTAGGAGGGGTACGAGCCAACGTACCACAGGATGTCCACCGGGCGTCCGAGGTCGGCGATGATCGGGACGTCCACTCCGGCTTTGTCCGTCCACGCCGCGCGCTTGCGTTGAGGTTGTCCGAGCGGGTTGCCGGTTTTGGCCGTGTCCTCGAATGCTTTTTGCAATTCCGCGGGGACGCCGCCATTCAGCACCGCTTGTTCCCGAACAGCAGGCATGATCTGGATCATGTTGACTTCTTTGGGGCAGACTCGCAAACAATTCATGCAGGTGGTGCAAAGCCACAAGTCATCGGATTTGAACAGATCGATCCCCATCTGGGTTTTGCGATGAATTTTGCGGGGGGAATAATCCCCGACGATGTCCACCGGGCAAACCGCGGTGCATTTGGCACAACCATAACACCAGTTGAGCGATTCCCCGCCGGGCAGGTCGGCTACTTTCATCAAATTATCGTAATCGTAATCGAAGATCACGCGCTGGCCGAACATCCGGTTCCAATGCCCGGAAATGTCCATACCATCTACGACGAGGGTTTCGATTTCTTTTACTTGATCCTGAAGGACTTTTTGTTCTTGGAGGGGTCGGGGCATGTTTACTCCTGGAGGGGAAGTAGATAGGGTAAATAGAGTAATAAATATCTACCTTATCTACCTTATCTACTTTATCTACCTGTTTACTTCGTTCAAATTTCCATCTTCCAAACCCCCAAGAGCCTTCGCGATAATTCTGGCAATTGGGGGACAACTTTATTAAATTCTTGGGTCATCCGTAGACGCAAGGTGGTGTACATGTAGACGGCGTATACTGAGACGAGAAATACGTCCACGCCAAAAGGGCCACCGCTAAAGAAACCTGCCGCGTCGCCGGTCGCTTTGACGAAGGCGGTCGCAATGCCCAATTTGAGATAAGTTTCGCCAACGGTCCTGCCGTGTAAATCCACATCATCATTCGTGACAAGGGGCATCGCGCCCGTTCCGGCTTGCGGGTCCCAAATCCAACGTGTCCATAGCCAATTTTCGTCGGGGTAGGTGAAGTGCAGGAGTTCGCTTGCCAGGTCACAGAAGAGGTTGTCGTTGAGGGCGGCATCCTCGGCGCTTTGTTTGGCGCGGCTGTCGGAGGATTTTCGGGGGCGGAGGATCCGCACGTCGCCGATGTAGCCGGTCATCGTGTCTACAAAGGATTGAAAGCGGAGGGTGACTTCTGCACCATCGTAGAGGAGGCTTGCCAGAGCCTCTCGAAATTCATCCGGGGGAATGGCTTTGAGAATGTCTTTGGCCCGGCGACGGGTGGCGAAGACCGTGCGAAGGAGTTTGGTCAGGTCGGTTTCTGTTAGGGTTCGGAGGTTGTCCGGGGCGAGCAGGGCACGCATCCGACGGCTTTTTTCGCGTAGTTCGGCTTCGATGGCATCCAACTCTTCCCGCGCCACCTTGTTCAGGGTTTCTTTCATAAATTCCCTGGCGGTTTCGGTGTCTACCGGTTGGCCGGTGGTGGGGAGGGAGAGCATGGGAGAGCGTAGAATGTAGAACGGTTAAGCGAGCGCTAGTTTACGCACCAGTCCGGCGGCTTTGATAGCGGCGGTACCCGCCATGCCGATGGAGTCGTCCAGGTCTTTGGGGCCTGCGGCGGCGCCAGCGACGAAGATGCCGGGGACGGAGGTCGCGACGGGGTTGAGGGAGTCGTGCGGCACGTCAATGAATTTGTATTTATTCTGCTGGATGCCGAAGATTTGGGCCATTTGCCGTGTGCCTTGACTGGCTTCCATCCCTACGGCCAGGACGACGATGTCCATGGGGATTTCCATCGGACGGCCCATCGTGGTGTCTTCGCCACGAATCAGGAGGCGGTCGCCTTTTTTGATGATCTCGGTAATGATGCCTTTGACATACTGCACCCGGTGTTTTTCCTGGGCGGGCCAGTAAATTTCGTTTTCCCAGTAGCCGTACATCCGCATGTCAATGTAGAAGATGAAGACTTTGGTGGTGGGGGAAAGCTGACGGACTTCGATGGCCTGTTTGGAGGAAATCCCGCAACACACTTTCGAGCAATATTCGTTGCCGATCTGCCGGTCGCGGGAGCCGACGCATTGGATGAAGCAAACGCGTTCGGGGATTTCACCGTTGGAGGGTTTGCGGAAGTGCCCATCTTTGAGCATGCCTTCTGCGTCCGCGAGGGTGATCACGTCGGGGTATTCGTAGTAGCCATACATTTGAGTTTCCCGGCCCGGGTCGAAGTGCTGGAAACCGGTGGCGAGGATGACTGCGCCCGCGTCCACCGCTTCGGTAGAGCCATTTCCGCCTTTGGCGAGTGTGACACGAAAGTTTCCCGCTTCCCCTTCGGAGGCAGTGACAACGGTGTTTGTGCGCACATCCACGAGGGGGTTGTCCGTCACGGCGGCGATCATGGTGTTCATCATCGTTTCCGCATCATGAAATCCGTGGGTGAGGGCGGCATACCGTTCGGCGATGGGGGTGCCTCCTAAATATTCGCGCTTTTCGACGATGGTAGATTTGACGCCGATGTCCGATAACAAGCGGGCGGCTTCCAGTCCTGCGGGGCCGCCACCAATGATGAGTACGTTGTCTGAGGGCATATATGTCTCCGTATGATTGGGGATTTAGAGTAAATAAGGTAAGCAGGGTAAATAGGGGACGTAAGGTACATAGGGTATATAGGGTACATAAGGTAACTCATGTTACGCACGGACTCGGTGCGACGCACTTGACCCTAGAGAAAAGCCAGGATGAAGACTTCGGAGCCGAGATAAAAATTACTCGGAAGTGCGTCCGACCGGATTTACCCTATGTACCTTATCTACCGTATTTACCTTATCTACTTTTATTACCTTCTCCTCCTTCCCTACCCCACATCCTCCCACGTCAAATACTGCACCTCTCCTCGTTTGAGCCGTTCCAGTTCTTCTTCGAACTCGGCCCAGGCGGCTTTGTGGTCTATGCCCATTTTTTCGAGGAGGGGGCGGTAATCGGTGGAATGCCAGTGGAGTTGGCAGACTTTGTAGGGGTGTGCGCCCATCGCGAGGGCGGCAAATTGGGCATCGGACATGACTGGGACGCCGACATTTGCGCCGTGGGCAACGCCGGTCGCAAACTGACTTTTATCGAGGGTGGTGACACAGCCCGTATCGTGGGTGATGACAACGTCCGGGTTGGCTTCTTCTTTCATCACTTCGATTTTGCGGAGGGTGGCAAAGGAGCGGGTGAAGTCGCGTGACACGAGGATGTGCCGGAAGCCAAAGCCACAGCAGTCGTACCAGGTGGAGTAATCTTTGACCTGCGCGCCTAGTTCGGTAACAAGCCCAGTGACAATGGCTGTGCGTTGTCCGCCGTAGATTTCTTCGTCGTAAATGGCGTCTTCGGTAACGAGTTTGTGATAGTGACATGCGGGGTGAACGGTGACCGCGAGGTTGGAGAAGTCGCGCACCTGTTGTGCGGCGATCATTTTTTTCATCGCCCAAATCCATTCGGAGTAGTGGACGATTTCTTCGGGCATGACGAGGGGTTTGCCGAGCATTTTCAGCACTTTGCGAACCTGATGCCGTAAGTGTTCATGGTGCAGGATTTCGTGGCGGGTTTCTTTGTAGTGACCAAACGAGGTGCCGCAGTGGATGATGGGGTAAAACCCGGTCTCGTAGGCGGCGGCGAAGTTGCGATGGGCCACGGCGGCCTGCGCGGCGGCGTTGGAGGTGGCGGAGGCGTAGTAGTTCCACGCGGTGCAGGAGGTCTGGTCGGTGGGGTCAATGTAATTCAGGCCCAGTTTGCGCCCAATCCAGAAGATCGAAGTGGAGTATCCGGGAATGTGGCCGCACTGCCCACAGGATTTGTGATGCCAGGTGTTCTGCATTGGAATTTTTTTCATGCGCCCGTATTTGGTCATCACTTCCAGATAGGGTTCGGGCACGCGCTGGACGATCAGTTCCCCTTGGGCTTCCAGTTCAAACAGGAGATCGTGGAAATCTTCGGGGATGTCTTCTTCCGCGGTGCGGTCAAATTTTCGTTGGGTGGGGAGTTCTTGGGTCAAGACGGTCATTGGGTCTCTCCTGGAAAGACTGTTGAAGGTTGAAAGTTGAAGTTAGAGCTTTCAATTTTCAACCTTCAACTGGTTCATTCGATTTCATATCCCGCATCTTCCAGCATCTCTTCCATGACATCGCTCAGGATGAGGTTCAAGCCTTCATCCACATTTGCGATCATATCCATGACGCCGGTGTTGTACCAAATTAGATAGAGTTCAATCAGGGTTTTGTCGTCTACCTGCCAGCCCGTGCTGGTGGTGTGCAGGGTTTCGGGGGGGAGGGCGCGCCGCCAAAGGTCGAGTTCTTGTGAAACGCGGCGCACGTCTGGCCCCCAGTCGGGGAAGGCATCCGGTTGGAGCATGTCGGGGGAGACTTGTGTACCGGTCCCCATGATTTTGTAGACAATCCGGCTATAACCCTCCAAAGCCTGTTTGGCCGTTTTTAGCCCATTGTTGACCGACACTTCGCGGATGATCGTGATCAGCCCGCCGGGGGAGTTCTGGCGCGGGCAACGGTTGCAGGAAAAACACTGTGAGCAGTTCCATACGTCGTCGTTCATCTGCTCGTAGATGAGTTCGACATCCTCCCGCGCGGCGGCCTGGGCGATTTTGCGAGGGGAAAAATCGTAAAACCGCGCGGAAGGGCAGGCCGCGACGCATATCCCGCACTCGTAACAGCCGTACAGGTAATCGGGAAACCGCGCGTCTGCTTTGACTTATTCCCATAAGCGTAGTTTTTCGGCGTAGGGGACTTCGGGGTATTTATCAGCGAATAGGGTCATAGAGGTACTCCATTAAAACGAGATCACCGCGTCCGCTTCCACGGCCATCGCGTTGAAGGCCGCGCCACCGATCATTTCGACCCCTTCGATCATGTCTTCCATTGTATAACCATGCAAGTCGAGGGAAGGTTGGCAAACCAGTAACCGTACATTCATGTCGAGCGCTTGATCAATAAAATAGCGGAGTTCTTTTCCACCCCCCCCCCGCTTTCGGGACAATGATCGTCTCCGGCGCACCTTTGGCGAGCAGTTGCGGGCCGTTCATGGTGAAATAAATGGCGACTTCGTTGTCCATGGCCGCGGCCGCGGTGGCGAGGAAAAATGGCGTTGCACTGCGTTCAGGCGTGGCATTCCCGTGGGTTTGCACATAAAGAATTTGGTTGACATCTTCGTCATCAAGTTGGGTCCACATGGAAAGCTCCTAGACAAAAAGCGACACATTAGCGTCGGCGGCGTATTCGAGGAAGGTTGCGGCCCCACCAATTTCGCAGGAATCAATAAAATCTGATTTTTTAAAGCCGAAGACATCCATGGTCATCTGACAACCGATCAGACGCACATCCAAATCCACACACATCTCGCGCAGTTCCCCAACGGTCGCGACCCCTTTGTTTTTGAAAGTTTGTTTCATCAAGCCGGTTGCCATGTCACCAAAGAAAGGTAAACTTTGGGCGACTGTTGGGATGGGCCAGTTGAAATTTTGAAAACTTTCAGGGCCAAAGGGCATTTTCATCGGCATGGCCGGGTTCCCCAGAGGGGTGACTTTCGCATTCAATTCTTTCATTAATAAGGGCAACCCATAGAAGGTAAAGAAAATGGCCACATCCCAGCCCATCGCACCAGCCGCGCTCGCGAGGATGAAAGGCGGGTAAGCCCAATCGAGTGAACCTTTACTGGAAATTAATGCTAATCGTTTAGGGGCATCCGGATCAGAACGGGACATAACTCACCTCCGAAACAAAAAACGCGTCAGATTTCCGAAGTTTGATAGAACGGCATCCAAATGGGTTGGGGTTTAAAACTTCGGAAATCTTGGGGATAAAAAAAACGCGCCAACCTATTTGGCACGTTTAATATAAAAGACAAATTTACCATCTTCAGTCGCCTGGTCCAAAATTTGATGCCCGGTTTGACGCGACCAGGCCGCCATGTCGGGCGGTGCACCAGGATCCGTGGCAATCATCTTAAGAACCTGTCCCATTTGCATTTGCTTAATGGCTTTGGTTGCTTTTACCACCGGCAACGGGCACAGCATCCCGGTGCAATCCAAAACCTGATCAACAGCTATTGTTGTCATGAGCAACTCCTTTCAACGAAGAACCGATTAAGAAGAAATGAAAACTCCTTGTTATAATTTTATGCAGAATCCCTTCGAATACTATCCCCCCTGGCGGTAGACCTTCTTCTCCCCCTCACGGGGGAGGCTCCCCTCCCGCATATGCGAAGGCCCTCCCCCATGCGGGAGGGCCTCCCCCTTTACGATGAACGAACAACATCAGCATCGCAAACGTATTTTTCAACTTCTGGTCATCTACCGTTGGGCCAGCCTCCTCCCTGCCCTTTTGTTAATCCTCCAGGCACCCTCGTCTATCCGTTGGATCGTCCGCCCGGAAATTGTTTTTGGCATTGCGGCGTTAAGCATCGGGCTGATCACCGTCTTTAGTAGTCCCCTTAACCGCATCGTCCATAGTTATCCCTGGGTGTTGGCCGTGGACCTCCTGTTTTCTGCCGGGTTGGTCGTTGCCAGTGGCACCGCGCAAAGCCCTTATTTCCTATATGCACTTAGCCCGGTTTTGGCTGGCGCATTTTTTTTCCAGGTTCAGGGAGGGATGATTGCGGCTGGTGTCCTAAGTTTGTCATATTTCATCGGGGCCATGTTTTTTCCCACCTCCCAAGAAACAGCCATCTTCTCCACCGCCTTGATCACCCAATTAGCAGGGATTTGGTTGATTGGGGTCTTGTTTGGATACACCTCGCTCTTACTCAAACGCCTCCGCGCGACCAGTGAGTCCCAAAAAACCTTGAGCGAAAATCTAGGGCGTCAAAACGAAGAGCTAGAAGCGGCAAACCGCCAGTTAAAATTCTCCATGATCTCACCATCCTCCTGCAATCTGCCCCCGATGTGGATACAGTCCAACAACGCGTCCTGGAAGCGGTAACCGACGAACTCGGTTTCCCCCGCGCCGCCATTGGCCTGATCGCCCCCCTTACCGAAAAACTGGGAGGATGGCATCTCAGCCCCGCGCGGCCACCGTACCCAGACGCCATCTCTCCCGCAGAGATTCGCCCGTTAACCCTGGAACCGGACCAAAGCCCCTTGGCCCAGGCCATTCTCTTGAACCAACCCCTAACCTTTCAAAACAGGACTCCGCTCAGTTCAAACGAGGCGCTAAATACGCTGGTCGGGAATGGCGAAACTTTGCTTCTTCCCTTCTGGTTAAGAGAACACCCCGTAGGCGTCCTTTTAGTTTCCCTGGAAAATACCGCCGAGATCACCGAAGAAAAAATCACTGTTTTAAAACTGGTTGCTTCCCAGGCGGCTGTCGCGATGGGGACCACCATGATGTGTATTGACCGTGCCCGTCAGCTTGCCATCGAACAGGAACGCAATCGGATTGCTCGCGATATGCACGACACCATAGCCCAATCCCTCTTCGGCATTGCGTTTTCCCTTGACGCCTGCCAGGAAATGCTCCCCTACAACGTTGAACAAGTCAAAGCCGAACTGGGAGAACTCGTCCAAACTGCCAACCAGGTACGGAATCAAGTCCGCCGCTCCATCTTCGATCTCTGGCCCACCCACCTGACCCTGGAACAATTCCAGGCTGACCTGCAAAGCTACGCCACACAATGCGAACAAACCCGACCATTTCATGTGGATTTCCAGAGTTCAGGGGATTTTGAACGCTTGCCCTCCGCCATGCGCCGCAACCTGTACCGCATCACCCAGGAGGCGGTCGCCAATGCCATCCACCATGCCGGAGTAGACTCCGCTCGGGTTACCATAGACGTCGCCCCACAAGAGGTCTCTCTTCATATCCAAGATCAAGGAAAAGGCTTTGACCCCAAAAAAGCGCTGGCACGCAGTTACAACCGTGAACATTTCGGGCTACATGGCATCCAGGAACGAATCCACGGGATGGGCGGCAACTGCCAGTTCCAGAGTCGCCCTGGCGAAGGCACACAAATTCTGATCAAGATTCCTTTATAAAAGATTGCCCTAAACAGGTAAACAGGCGCAAAATTAAACTCGCTTTTCTCCCTTATCTGGATACCATGGCTATTTCCCTTCCCCCCATTCGCATCCTCATCATCGATGATCACGCCGTTGTCCGCAAAGGATTAGCCCTGGTCTTACGCCTTGAACCTGATTTTGAAATCGTTGGCGAGGCCGGTACGGGGCGGGAAGCCCTCGCGCTGGCGGAACACCTCAAACCAGACCTTATCCTGCTGGATCGGATGTTGCCGGACATGGATGGAAAAGCCATCGCCCAAGCCCTCCGCACAAATGGCTCCCGTGCCCGAATCTTGATCCTGACCGGGACCGAACTGGACGAATCTGCCCTGGAAATCCTTGCCGTGGGAATAGATGGTTACGTATTAAAAGATATTGAACCCACAGAGTTAAAGCGTGCTATTCGCACCATCGCCACAGGCGAACCCTACCTGGATCCTGGCCTCACACGTCTATTGATGCGCTCTCTTTCTCGTCCCCATTTGCCTCCGCCACAAGAAATCGTAACACCCCGTGAACTGGATATTCTACAAAAAATGGCAACCCCTGCCACTTATCGTGAAATAGCCCTCCAACTCTCCATCAGCGAAGAAACGGTCCGTAGCCATGCCAAAAATATTCTCAGGAAGCTTGGCAAAGCGGATCGAATGCAAGCCGTCCTGGAAGCGACCCGGCTGGGTATAATCGATCCCCTTTAATTATCGTGAAAGATTACAGATGCCAAACCATTAAAGATTCAATTTTGGCCGGTATTGCAAAGCTTCCGCCAGATGCGCCGGCGCAATGGTCTCTTCCCCGGCTAAATCAGCAATCGTGCGGGACAACTTCAGAACTCGATGATAAGCCCGCGCCGACAATTGGAGTTGACTCATCGCTGACCGCATGAGGGCTTCGCTGGTTTCATCCAGTTTACAAAATTTCCGCACTTCCGCGGGGCGCATGTCCGCGTTCGAGAGTATCTCCCCTGTCTTTTCTTTCTCTGCTCCATTGAACCGAGTCCGCTGGCGTTGACGTGCCGCTTCCACACGGGCGCGGATGTCTGCCGAGGACTCACCCAGACGACTGTCACTCAGTTTTTCGTACTGCACGCGGGGAACTTCGATATGAATGTCAATCCGATCCAATAAGGGGCCCGAGATGCGTTTTTGATACTTGGTCACGGTGCTGGAGGAGCAGGTACACTCTTTGACTGGGTCACCGTAGTAACCACACGGGCAGGGATTCATCGCGGTAATGAGTTGAAAATTGGCAGGAAACGTGAGCGACCCTTGCGCACGGGAAATGGTCACGATTTTATCTTCGATGGGTTGGCGCATCACTTCCAACACACGGGGGCCGAATTCGGGCAATTCGTCGAGGAACAGGACCCCGCGATGGGCCAGGGAGATTTCGCCGGGCTGGGGCACGTTGCCGCCCCCCACCAACCCCGCGTGGGAGATGGTGTGATGGGGGGCACGGAAGGGGCGGGTTTGGATCAGCGGGGTTTCGGGGGGAAGTTGATCGGCGATGGAATAAATCCGGGTGACATCCAAAGCCTCATCCAGCGACATCCGCGGGAGGATGGACGGCATCGACCGCGCGAGGAGGGTTTTTCCCGAACCGGGCGGGCCAACCATAAGCAGATTATGATTGCCCGCCGCCGCAACTTCGAGCGCACGTTTGACGTGTTCCTGGCCTTTGATTTCGCGAAAATCCGTTTGGACGACGTAGGGGAGGGAGTCCGGAGTGGTAGCGGGATGAGGTGCCAGCGGGGCGTACCCGCGCAAGTGGGCTTGCAACGCGCTCAGCGAGGGGATCGGGATCACTTCCAAATCAGGGATCAGGGAGGCTTCGGCGGCGTCTGCTTCGGGGACAAACAGGCGTTTGAACCCCTCGCGGCGGGCGGCGGCGGCCATCGGGAGCATCCCCCGGACGTGGCGCACGGTCCCGTCGAGGGAAAGTTCCCCCACGATCAAACTGCCTTCGAGCATTTCGGCATCAAGCAATTCAGCGGCCAACAGCACCCCGACGGCAATGGGCAAGTCATAAGCTGGCCCGGCTTTACGGACCGAGGCAGGCGCTAAATTGACGGTGATACGTTTGCGGGGAAACCGATGGCCAGAATTTTTGATGGCGGACTGCACCCGTTCACGGCTCTCTTGCACAGCGGCATCTGGCAAGCCAACAATGGTGATACCAGGAAGGCCCTCGGCAGTATCCACTTCGACTTCAATCACGACCCCATCGAGGCCGATTACAGCACATGAAAAAACACGAGCAAGCATAGGCGTATAAGTATGGAGAGGAAGGGAGGGGTTGGTTAACGAAAAAATCCCCTCTGGACTTTTTCAAAAAAAGGTGCGACGCATGGGTGAAATGCGTCGCACCAAACTAACATCCATTGGATGGGCTATCGTTTCCGCGAGACTTTTTCATTCCACTCGCGCGCGGATTCTTTGATCAAAGCACGAATGGCCGGGTCAGGCACCGCATCGACCCCTTCATATTTGTACGCACCAATCAGGATGGTCATCCCGTTGGCAGACTCTTTGAGTTCTATTTTTTCATCTTCAAATGCGGTACCAACCAATTTTGCCTGAAAAATTTCGTCGATTTGTTGAATGATCGTTTTTGGGGCACTGGTTGATTTTTGGACACTGGATGGGGGCGTAATTTTGAAAGGATTGGATAACAAGGCCTGTCCAATTGTGACCGGCTCAGGGAGGGTATCGGCAAAGTATACTTTTTGGGGCTGGTCGGGGGCGGGGGAAGTTCCCGCGTCGGGTGAGGGGTCCCCCAACGCCGAGGAAGTGGCCTCTGTATGGGTGTCGTCAGGCAAAAACGCGATGGAGGAGACAGGCTCCGCGGGCGTTTCGAGTTGGGGCGGGGTGACCTCGGGAGCCGGGGCCGCCACGGGGGCGGGGTCTCCAATCATGGTGTGCAAACTCGACAGAATTTGGGAGATTTTCGTTTTCTGATCTTGCGTGAGGTGCGAGGGAGAAACGGGTTTTGTCTCCAACATGACCACCATTTTGGTTGTCCGTTCGTTGCGCCAGAGGCTGAGTACCTCGACGCTATCTTTGGGGGTATTCCGAACTGGTTGCGGTGGCGGGGGAGGGGGTGGCTGGACAGGCGCAACTTCGGAGGCTGGGGATGTTTTGCCACGACGGCCTATCAAAAAACCCACGACCCCTCCAATTAGAATGCCCAACATTCCGGCAAATGCAGCAATCATTACAAGAATTGGTTCCATTTTTTTGCTCCGAAAGTTAACAAATAGATAACAAGGAAATTATAGCCTAACTTGCGTTTATGCGTTTTGCATTTTCATTGCGATCCTCTAACCTAATGGCTGACACTGAGGGCAAAAATGGGTTCCTCGCTGGCCGACAACCATGCGCGTGATGGGCGTCCCACATGTCAAACAAGGTTCATCGCCCCGGCCATATACCCGAAAATAATTTTGGAACCCGCCTCCCCGATACACCCAATCAATGCTGGACCCGTTGTGTCTGATCCCGTCGGAAAGCACCTCCCGAATGGTATCCCGTAACCGCGCGGCTTGCGTTTCGCTGACCAACGCGGACGGGGTGAGGGGGTGCAACCCCGCCCGGTGCAAGGACTCGTCCGTGTAAATGTTCCCCAATCCGGCGAGGAAGGTTTGATCGAGCAGGAGGGGTTTTAGCTGGCGGTTTTTCTTTTGGAGGGCGGCATGCAACCATTCCGGTGTAAATTCATCGGAAAAGGGTTCGGGACCAAGCCCGGCAAAGAGCGGGGTGGGATCGTCCATCAGCCACACCCGGCCAAACTTGCGCGTATCGTTGAAAGCCAGGCGGTACTGGTCGTCCAACGTAAGGGTGAGGCGGTCGTGTGGGGCAAGGGGTTCCGTGAGGGGGGTGATTATGATGTCCCCACTCATACGGAGGTGAATGATCAATTTTTGCTCGGAAAGGTGGAGGATCAGATATTTGGCGCGCCGCCCCACTTCTTCAATCTGCTGACCGATGATCTGATGGTAGAACGAATTTTCGTCCGGCTCGGCCAGGGTACGCGGCCAAAACACTTGCGCCCCCGTGATCGTTTTCCCCACCACCGGGATCGCCGACGGGGGCGCGGTGACGTATTCCGCGCGGGGTTCACGCACCCGGTAGGAATGTTCGGCGGGCGAGGTTTCGCGCGGGTGTCCGTGGCGCAGGTTGCGGGCAATGGTTTCGACTTCGGGGAGTTCGGGCATGGGGAGGGGAAATTATTTGCGGGCGAACCATTCGTCACGGAGGACAGCCATGAAATGGTCATCGACATATTGACCATTCCGGTAGTCGGCCTGTCGTTGGGTCCCTTCGAGGACGTACCCGGCTTTTTCGTAGGCACGTTGGGCGCGGGGGTTGGTGGAGTAGACTTTGAGTTCGATACGGTTGAGGTTGAGGGTTTCAAAACCGTGTTGGAGCATCAGACGGGTGACTTCGGTGCCGTAGCCCTGGTTCCAGATGGTTTTATCCCCCAACAGAATCCCAAATTCGGCTTTGCGGACGCGCCAGTCAAAATCGAACAGGCTGGTACTGCCCACGAGCCGCCACCCTGCCTCATCACGGATTTCGACCGCGAGGATGTGTTCGACAGGGGGGCGTTCAACCATTCTTTCAAACCAACGGTCTTCTTCCACCTGCGACATGGGCAGGTACATGCCAATGCCGGCGCGGACTTCGGGATCATTGAACCAGGCCACAAAGAGTGGCAGGTCGGCTTTTTCAAGTTTGCGGAGGCGAATGCGGTTGCCGTAGATCATTTTTTAGGTTCCTGTGTCAAAGCCTCAACAGCCTCTTCGGGCGAAACTTCTCGTTTGACTAATTTTTCGAGAGCCTTGTCGTACTGTTCATTGGTCATGCCAGCTTGCCATCGCTTCACAAGCGTCTCTTGAATCCGCAGGTCCAACTCGTTTTGCAAGCGGGCACGCTCGCGGCGTTCGAGATCGCCAGTCTTGATGAGGAATTCCCGATGACGGGCGATGGATTCGGCCAGTTCGGCGATGCCTTTGCCTTCGCTGGCGATGGTGCGTTGGATGGGAGGCAACCAGAGAGGCGCGTCAGGGGTTGGGGTGTCAGGAGTCAGGCGTTCAGGTCGTCCGTGATGGCGAAAGATGCGTTGCACGGGGTGAGCGAGTTGAAGCATGCCGCGCAGGGCGCGTTCGGTATTTTCCACGCCGGGGCGGTCGGCTTTGTTGATGACCAGGATATCGGCGATTTCCAGAATCCCCGCTTTGATGGCTTGAATTTCGTCGCCCAGGCCGGGGGCTTCGACGACGAGGGTGGTATGGGCGAGCCGGGCGATGTCCACTTCCGCCTGCCCCGCGCCCACGGTTTCGATCAGGATCACATCGTATCCGGCGGCGTCAAACGCTTGCACGAGGCCCGCAGTCGCGCGGGCTAACCCACCCAAGGAGCCGCGCGACGCCATCGAGCGGATGAACACGCCCGGATCGCCACTCAGATCGGTCATCCGAATCCGGTCACCGAGGACCGCGCCACCGGTGAAGGGGCTGGAAGGGTCTACGGCGACCACGGCGACGCGTTGGGGGGAGGCGGATTTGCGGTAATGCCGGGCGAGTTGGTTGACCAGGGAGGATTTCCCCGTGCCGGGCGCGCCGGTGACTCCGATCAGGTGCGCGCGCCCCGTGCGAGGGAAGAGAACGCGAAGGGTCTCGCGCCCCGCGGGGGTGTCGTTTTCGATCTGCGTCAGCAAGCGGGAAAGGGCGAGCCGGTTGCCATTCAGGATGTCGACCTCCATCATGCGGTTTCAGCGCCTAAAATGGAGTTGGTGATGTCGCGAATGATGTCGTCTGTGAGGGTGCCGGGGCCGTACACGCCAGAGACGCCCATTTCGCGCAGGGCGGGCAGGTCTTCGTCCGGGACGATGCCACCCAAAAAGACTTTGACGTTATCCTGGCCGTTTTTGCGGAGGAGGTCGAGGATGCGGGGCATGAGGGCCATGTGGGCGCCGGAGAGGATGGAAAGGCCTACGGCGTCCACGTCTTCTTGCAGGGCGGCGTCGGCGATCATTTCGGGGGTTTGGCGCAGACCGGTGTAGATCACTTCCATCCCGGCATCGCGAAGTGCACGGGCGACAACTTTTGCGCCGCGATCATGTCCGTCTAAGCCGGGTTTGGCAACGAGGACACGGATTTTTCGGTGAACAGGTTGTGCGTTCATTGGGTCTCCAGAAGAAAGGGAATTAGGTCGGGAACGATTATACCGCAGTGCGAGTTTGGGCTATAAT
Organism: Anaerolineales bacterium; assembly: GCA_013359445.1. Lineage (GTDB taxonomy): Bacteria > Chloroflexota > Anaerolineae > Anaerolineales > JABWBV01 > JABWBV01. Next base: position 16,488 of record JABWBV010000151.1, read on the forward strand.
TTTGTTTATGCCTTACAAAACTTTGAGTCCAGATAAGATTGTTGCCAGTACAGATATGTTGTACAAACGGATCCATGAACGGTTTCCTAACCGGGGGATCAGCAAGGTGTGTGCGGAGTTGCATCAAATTGCCCATGCGACGTGTGAACGGGCGGAGTGGATCAATAAACCCTATTGGCTGTTGCGAGTGGGGATTGTGCTTTTGTTAGGGATGTTGGTCTTTGTGGTGGGTTTTCTGTTTTGGGAGGTGGAGGTGGAAGTTGGGCAGATGGATTTGGTGAATTTTTTGGAGGCGATCAACAACGGGGTTAACGATGTGATTTTGATTGGCGCGGGGATTTTTTTCCTTTTTACGCTCGAAACACGCATCAAACGCCAACGGGCTTTGACCGCTCTCCATGACCTGCGCGCGCTGGCCCATGTCATTGACATGCACCAACTGACGAAAGACCCGGAACGGGTGCTGGGCCGGTGGGTGAAAACGGCGTCTTCACCAGAAAATGCAATGACGGTTTTTGAATTGTCACGTTATCTGGACTATTGCAGTGAGATGCTTTCGGTAATCGGAAAGATTGCGGCTTTGTATGTGCAGGGGTTTCACGATGCTCCGGCCATGGCCGCCGTGAATGAAATTGAAGACCTCACAAATGGCTTATCACGAAAAATCTGGCAGAAGATTATGATTTTGCACACGTTGGAAAGCGAAAGCTGGAATGGAAATCACAGACCGAATGTCGAAGACGATTTTGATCTAAATGGGGAAACATTTGTCCAGGTTGAGGGGTGGTCTGATGCGGAGGACTGAAGGAGATTTCAAACGCCGAGTCCACTTTCAAATTGGAATAAGCGGGGTGATCTGGATTGTGTTTGCGTTCCTACCTTTGGAAACGGGGATTTTACAACCCATTGCCACCCTGTTATTGCTGGCCTTTTTTGTTGTTTTTCCGCTGGGCATGTTGCTCACCCTGCCCCTTGGTGCAGAGCATCCCATTCCTTTTAAAGTAGTTTTATTTCTCCAACCCTTTGCCGCTTTTATTGCGGCGATGTCTTTTTTTCTTCCCAAAGGGGTAATTTCGGGGACATTTGCGATTATCTGGCTTCCATTGGTCGTGTTTGCCACCTGGAATGGCCTGCAAAGCGTGCAAACCCGGGGGATACGTTATTTTCGTCATAACCCTGCTGAATTGTGTTTTGTGGTGGCTCAGTTTTATATC
>JABWBV010000152.1 GCA_013359445.1 Anaerolineales bacterium
GGTTCCGCGCCGGCCCTTCGCCTTCCCTGCGAGCCCCGCTACTCCGTCTTCGTGGAGTCCGCGGGGGCGCCCTCGCCTTCCTTCAGCAGGCGGCGCCGCTCGACTTCCTTCTTCAGCACTTCCTTGTTGAGCACCGAGAACTCGACGCGGCGGTTCTTCGCGCGGTTCAGGTCGCTGTTGTTCGGGGCCAGCGGCTTCGCCTCGCCGTAGCCCTTGACCGTGAACTGCTCGCGCGGCAGCGCCGGGTACTTGCGCAGCACGTAGGCGAGCACCGAATCGGCGCGCGCCTGCGAGAGGCGCTGGTTCAGGGCGTCCGAGCCGCGCGAGTCGGTGTGGCCGCCGACCTCGATTCGCAGCTGCGGCCACTTGAGCATCACCGCGCCCACGGCGTCGAGCGTCGGGTACGACTCGGGCAGCAGGTCCGCCTTGCCGGTCTCGAAGTTCACGTTCGAGAGCCGGATGAGGCCGGTGTCGAGCAACTCCGTCTCGCGCTCCGAGACCTCGATCGGGCAGCCCTCCGCGTCCACCTTGAGGCCGGCGGGCGTGTCCGGGCACTTGTCCTTGTCGTCGTCCACGCCGTCGCCGTCGCTGTCCACGACGCAGCCCTTCGCGTCCACCTTCATGCCGGCGGGCGTGTCCGGGCACTGGTCGAGGCCGTCGAGCACGCCGTCGCCGTCGGAATCCTTCGGGCAGCCGGTCGCGTCCACGGTCGCGCCCTTCGGCGTCGCCGGGCACTTGTCCTTGCGGTCCGGCACGCCGTCGCCGTCGGTGTCGCGCGGCGTGGCGCCGATGGCCATGGTCAGGCCGGCGCCGAGGACGACGTTGTGGAAGTTGCTCTGCTTGCCGGTCGCCTCGAGCGGCTTGAACGAGATGTCGCGCGCCTCGAAGCGCAGGCCGATCCCGTCCGTCATCCACAGCTTCACGCCGCCGCCGAACTCGATGCCGCCCGTTTCCTTCTTCAGGCCGGCCGAGGGCTTGAGCTGCGCGTAGCCGCCGCCCACGAACGCGTAGGGGGTGCCCCAGCGGTGCTTCGCCGGCGAGATCACGAGGTTGCCGGAAGCGTGGAAGAAGTCGTACTCGAGCGCGCCGCTCGCCAGGTCCTGCGCGGTCGGCGTCGTCCCGGCCGCGATCTCGAGCCCGATCCACGAGCGCGTCTCGTAGCTGAGCCGCCCGCCCAGGTACAGGTCGTCGGCGAGCGGGATGTTGTTGCCGGGGTAGCGCAGCTTGGGATCGAACAGCGTGAAGCCGCCGAAGGGCGACAGCTCCCAGTGGGCTCCGATGGGCTCGGCGACCGCGCCCCCGACGCCGATCACGGCGGTCAGCAGCAGCGGCAGGAGCCAGAGACGAGCGCGCATAGGTTCTCCTTGGAACGGAAGAGCGAAAGCCCCGGTCGGCGAGGCTCGAAACCCCGGTTGAGCGTAGCGGCGGGCAGGTTACGGGCCGCGCGGGGGGCGTGATCCCCGACACAGGGGCGGACGGGGGGGGCGCGGTTCCCCCGGAAGACGCGGCCCCCGCGGGAGGGCGTGCCCCGGTGGAAGCGGCAGACACGGACACGCTTACGGGCGCACTAGCGGGCGTGGGGGGCACGGCCATCGTCGCGGTGAATGATCCCGGACGGGTTTCCAGTAACCCGCGCAAATCCGCCGCCATTTCCGCCGCCGTCTGGTAGCGGTCTGCCGGGTTCTTTTCCAGCGCTTTGTGGATGATTGTTTTCAGGGCAAAGGGCACGTTTGGGTTCAGCTCACCGATATCGGGCACGGGATCGTTGAGGTGCATCATCATAATTGTCATCGCCGAATCGGCATTGAACGGTGGACGTCCGCCCGCCATCTCAAACAGCATTACCCCCAACGAGTAAATATCCGCCCGATGATCGGGATGCTCGCCCCGAATCTGTTCCGGGGCCATGTACAGCGCCGTCCCGACGACCGCCCCCGTCGCGGTGTGTTCCGTGCCCCCCACAATGCGGACGATGCCGAAATCCATCAAAATCGCATTGCCTTGAATGTCCAGCATCACGTTCGCCGGTTTGATGTCCCGGTGAACGAGGCCGCGTTTGTGGGCGTAGTCGGTGGCATCGCACACCTGAGAGGCGAACTTGACGACTTCTTCGAGGGAGAATTTGCGGTTGGCGTTGTTGATGCGTTTGAGCCGTGCTTGCAGGGTTTCGCCGGGGACAAATTCCAGCACCATGTAGTAGGTGTCGCCGTCGTGGTTGAAGTCGAAGACCTGGATGATGTTGGGGTGGCGCAGTTGTGCGACCGCCGCGGCCTCGGTCTCAAACCGCCGGACAAATTCCGGGTCGCGGGAGAGGTGCGGGTGAACGAGTTTGATGGCGACGACGCGTTTGAGGTTGGGGTCGGTGGCCTTGTACACCGCCGACATGCCGCCTGCGCCAAGTTCTTGTTCGATTTTGTAGCGTTGGTTGAGGGAATAGCCGATCCAGGAGGGTTGGTTCATGGGGAAACGTAGAGGGTAGAACGCAGAGTGTAGAACGGGGAATGGGATGTGGGGATTATACCTTGTATTGGGGGAGGTTTTGAAAATAGAGGAAGAAAAAAGACGTTTAAAGTGCTTTCCCCACCACCAACCCCGCATTACTCCCCCCAAACGCAAACGCATTCATCAGCACATTTTCCATCTTCACCTGCCGCGCCCCCTCCGTCACATAATCCAAATTACACGCCGGGTCAGGCGGATTGATGCGTCTGAGCATGAAGTTCTTCCCGAACAATGCGTCGCAAGCGTTCTCCCAGATCATCCTGCTCCACTGCTACGCGCAAAGTATCGTTGATCAGGGTTTGGTAGCCGCGGTCGCCTGCTTTCGCTTTGAAATACTCAATCAACCCTGAATCTAAGAGAATCGTAACGCGTTGCTTACGCCCTGATTTTTTCGGGGCTGGCTTTAATCCAACGCGAAATTTAGCGCGATCTAAATCAGCCTGGGTAATTTCGGGGTAATCATCTTCATCAAAGGTTGGAGAAGTAGAGGAGTTGTTCATTTTTTTCTGCCTCACGCATGGAAATAATCCGAATTTCATGTTCATTTTCAGTATGCACAAGAACGACCACTTTGCCGTACAACATCCCTAAAGTGACCCAACGCTGTTCTCCATAATCTTGGCGATCATCCTCAAAAGTGAATACGGGGCCTGAAAACACTTTGTCAGCATCCGCAAAATCTAGGCCTCGGTTTTTAAGGGTGACTTGTCGTTTGGGTTCATGCCAAGTGTAGCGCATACATATTATTATGCACACAACCATAACGATGTCAAGTTCTGATTATTGAAGTTTACATACTCTTCCCCACCACCAACCCCGCATTACTCCCCCCAAACGCAAACGCATTCATCAACACATTTTCCATCTTCACCTTCCGCGCCCCCTCCGTGACATAATCCAAATCACAATCCGGATCAGGCACGGCGACGTTCAGTGTCGGGGGGACGATCTGATCCCGCAACGCCAACACGCAACTCACCGCCTGAATGCCACTGCTCGCCGCAATCGAATGGCCCAACGCCCCTTTCAGCCCGATGATGGGGACGTGATACGCCTGCTCCCCAAATACGGCCTTGATCGCCGCCGTTTCGGTGCTGTCGTTTTGTTGGGTGGCGGTCGCGTGCGCGTTGATCAGGTCAATCTGCGCCACTCCCATTCCCCCTGCTTGGAGGGCGGCGTCCTTCAGGGCGCGGCGCATCGCCAGGGCTGGACCTTGTTGGTGGGGTTGGGTGATGTGATAGCTATCCCCGCTCGCCCCGTAGCCCTTAATCTCCGCCAGGATGGGGACGTTCCGGCGGTTTGCGGATTCTTCCGATTCCAGAATCAAAATCCCCGCCCCCTCCCCTAGCACCATCCCATCCCGATCCAGACTGAACGGGCGACTGGCCTCTTCCGGGTCCTCGTTGCGGGTGGACAGCGCCTTCATCGTCGCCCACGCCTCCATCACCCCCGTCGAAAACGGCGAATCCGCCCCGCCCGTCACCGCGAGGTCCAACTGCCCGGTGCGGATCAGATTGTACGCGTACCCCATCGAATGCGCCGCCGACGCGCACGCCGCATCCACGGTAAACAACGGCCCCTGAAACCCGTACCGTATGGACACATTCGCTGACGGCCCGTAATTCATCGAAAGAGGAATCACCATCGCACTCTTCCGCCCGCGCTGATAATACTCCCGATACACCGGATCACTCGCCGCAAACCCGCCAATCGAACTCCCGATCATCACCCCCACTTCCACGGGGTCCACGGTATTCCCCATCAGTTGCGCCTGCTCAATCGCCTCCTTCGCCGCCACCAGCGCCAACTGCGAAGACAGACTCATCCGTCGGGCTTCTTTCCGGTCGAAATGGTCCTCCGCGCGATAGTCCCACACCCGCGCCCCGATCCGCACGGGCAGGGTCGCAAAATCTTCGCCCTCCAGCGGCCCAATGCCCGATTTCCCCGCCAATAAATTCTGCCAAAATGTTTCCACGCCAATGCCCAGCGGGCTGGCGATGCCGATTCCAGTGATGACGACTTGATTCATAGTGATGAGTGATGGGTGATGGGTGATGCGTGATGCGTGATAAGGAATTTGGTACACAAGTACACAGGTAGTTAAAGAACCTGTATACCTGTATACCTGCCTACTGTAAAGTTTACTGCCTCACCAACATCGGCAAAAACAAAAAATCCGTAAACGCGGGCGGCCAACTTCGCACTTGCCCGGAGTCGTAATCGATCATTAACACCGACGCATCTACCACCTCAAACGCCGTGCCAGGGACATCATCCATCTCGTGCAGAATATCGTTGTCCCAATTTTCGTCCGGCGCGCCGGAAAGATACCAGCCGCTCCCGTTGTCGGCCAGGATCATGCCATATTGCTTCAACGCCGTCAAAATCACCTGCATTTGGGGCGAATACCCGGAAATGTCAAAATTCGCCTTCAATCTCAGCCGGATGCCCATCGGGGGATACGCGGAGTCCGGGTCCCCCGCGTCGTGGCGGGCGGGCCAGACGTGGGTATCCTGCGTGTACGGGGCCGTGAACCGGATCGCGTGCTGGATCGCGCCCGCCATCACCTCGTCATACCGCACCAACCCCGGCAGGATCGGCAGTCCCGCCGCGTCCGCCGATGTCCACCCGTCCGGGCGGAGCGGGCCGTTGACGGTCAGATCATACACCGCCCCGGAATCGGCCAGCCACCCGCCCACCCCATCCTGGAAAGCATAATACAACTCATACAACACACAGGTATCCCGATCCAACACCAACACATGCCGGTCCCCATCGGAATCCGGCCCCCCCTCAATTGGCGCATCCGGCGGGATCGGAAACGGCCCCGGATCGCTCTCATCCCCGTAATTGGTGTACGAAATCGGCACGGTGGCCTGCACCCCTGGCGCGGTCACAAACGGAATCCCAATTGGGGAATTTGACCCCGGCGGCCACACCCCCGAGCCGAAGTCCGGGTGCAGATATTCATCTCCCTCCAGGCTGATGCTCGCGATGTATGTGTCCGACATCGGATGCACGGGGAGCTGATCCACGCGGGCGTTCCAGATATTGTCCGCGGGGAAGACGGGGCATCCGTCGAGGGTGGGCGTGCCGGTGGGCGCGATTGGAATTTCTGGAGAATTAGGGGGATTCTGGGGGAGGGCGGGACTGGCTTCGACGGTGGGTTGGGCGGCTGTGGTCAGGGTACAGGCCAACAAAAGCAGGGTACCAAAAATAAAAAAGAAGCGGATTTTCATGGGATTCTCTCTGATCAGGTGACGGGCACTTATCGAGGGCCTGTCACCTGAAACGGGGTTTTGCGTTTATTTGGAGGACGAGATCGTTACCATACAATTTTACAATCTTTATTTGAGTTCGCAACTCGCTCAATAGGGTTGCGAGTATAATAGCGCACGATGAGAAAACCAACCCTTACCCTTGAACAACTTCTATATATTTTGCTTTTTGCCCTCGCCCTGGGGGTGCGGCTTACCGGCACAGGCGCGCCTTTGTCCGATTTTGAGGCCGACCACGCGATGCGCGCCGTTGAAGTGGCGCGTGGCAACCCCACCGAACTAGGCACCCAGCCAGGGTATGTCCTGTTAACCGGCCTGTTTTTTTTCCTGATGAGCAGTACAGAAACCACCGCTCGTCTTTGGCCGATGTTGGCCGGGAGCGCCCTCATTTTCCTCCCGTTTTTGTTGCGTGACCGTGTAGGACGCAAAGCGGCACTGGTCATCGCAGTTGGGCTGGCCTTTGATCCGGGGTTGGTTGCCCTTTCGCAAACCGCGGGCGGGCCGATCTTGGCAGTCAGTTTTGGTTTGTTGGCTGGAGCCTTGTGGCTCAACGGGATGACGACGGTCGCGGGCGTTTTGTTCGGGTTGGCGCTCCTCTCTGGGCCGGTTGTCGTGGCCGGGGCGGTTGGGATCGCTGGAACTGCGGGGATGATCCGCTTACTGGGCCTGTTCCCTGCCGAAGACGTTGAAACAACGAACGAACCCCCCGCCACCGGACCCCACGCGTCCCCCGTCCGCGCGGGGCTTCTGGCCGCAGGCGGAACGCTCCTCCTCGCGGGGACACTGTTCCTCCGTTATCCCCAAGGCTTGAGCGCGTTTGCCTCGGCCTTGCCCGCCTACCTGGAAGGGTGGAGTACCCCCTCTGGGGTGCCGATCACCCGGTTGTTATACACCTTCGTTTCTTATCCCCTGCCCGCCGTCCTCTTTGGAATCATTGCCATTGTCCGAGCCTGGAGCAGTGAGGACGAGACCTCCCGCATGGGGCGGGCATTGAGCCTTTGGTGGGTGATTGCATTGCTTTTTGCCTTTGTTTACCCTGCACGGCAGGTTGCCGATCTGGTTTGGGCATTAATCCCGTTGTGGGGCCTGGCCGGGTTGGAAATTGCCCGCTATTTGCACCTCACCCGAGACGATTATGTACCCTGGGCGTTGGCCGGGCTGGTCATGGTGATGTTGCTCAGCGTGTGGACGAACCTGGGCGGGCTGATCGCCAGCAATGCCACCGGACAATTGCTCTTGTTGCGCTGGTTGGTCATAGGGGGGGGCGTTTTGTTGGCGATTTTGTCCGCGGTGTTGGTTGGGTTGGGGTGGAATAAGGATATGGCCTTGCGGGGACTGGCATGGGGCACGGCGCTTTCTTTAGGGCTTGGCATGTTTTCGGGCATTTGGGGCTGGAACGAACGCCAACTGACCACCCGCGAAGATGTCTGGAAACCCACCCCGGGCGCAGGCGAACAACATCTCTTTTCGCAAACCTTAAGCCAATTAAGCGATTGGACGACCGGACGGACCGATAGCCTGGAAATTATTTCATTGGTCGATACCCCTTCGGTCCGGTGGGCGTTGCGGATGTTGCCCAACGTGCGGTTTCAAACCAGCCTCAATCGGGAAGATTTGCCGGATGCGATCATTTCTCCACAAGCTCAAGCAGATTTAAGCCTGGGATCAGCTTATCGGGGACAAGATTTTGTATGGTGGGTTTTCCCGAATTGGGATCAGTGGACAGGCGCGGAATGGTTGAAGTGGTGGTTATTCCATGAGGGCACCGTTACCCATCAGGGGCTAATTGTGTGGGCACGCGGGGATTTGTTCCCTAGCGGCGAGACCCTTTCGGAAGAAAGTCTTTTCCCTGAAATTGATTTGACGGGAAATGAGGAAGAATTTATTCCAGAAGAAGAAATTTTAGACAGGGATGATCCATTGAAATGATGCGACAAGACAAAATTATCGCCATTGACGGCCCCGCAGGGTCAGGAAAATCAACCCTGGGCCGTCGATTGGCCGAGCGGTTGGCGTACTTATATTTTGATACCGGGGTCATGTACCGGGTGGTGACGTTCGTCGCGCTGGCGCGTGGCCTGGATGTTTATGACGAAACCCTGATCACCGCCCTCGCCGAACAGATCCGGATCGATGTACAACCCCCGTCGGTGCAGGATGGCCGGGAAAATGACATTATCGTGGATGGCGCAGACGTGACCTGGGACATTCGGAAACCGGACGTGGATGCGCGTGTCTCTATCGTGGCGGCGTACCCCGGCGTGCGAAAGGCGTTGGGCACCCAACAGCGCCGTGTGGGCCTGCGTGGGCGGGTGGTGATGGTCGGACGGGATATTGGCACGGTCATTTTACCGGACGCTGATGTGAAAATTTATCTGGACGCCTCGGCGGAAGAACGCGCTCGCCGCCGGTATCAAGAACGTTGTGCCCGCGGCGAAACCGCGGATTATGACGAAATTTTGTTATCCATTCAAGCCCGCGACGAATTGGACTCGAATCGGGCTGTCTCGCCCCTTCGTCCCGCCGAAGACGCCATTCACCTCAACTCCGACGATTTGGATATTGAGCAAGTTTTAGAAAAAGCCACTGCATTGGCCGTATGAAAAAACCGGCAATTCCCTGGCCTTTACGTTTTCGCCGGTCCGCGATGCGGTTCGTTTTCCGGCAAATTTTCCGCCTAACCTATCGCATTCGCATCGAGGGGCAGGCAAATATCCCGGTGGAAGGTGCCTATCTGATCGCCCATAATCACGTATCGGTTGTGGACCCCTCCGTGATTCTCGCCTTTTGGCCGATCTCAGTGCAGGCCATCGGTGCGGCGGAACTCTGGCAACGTCCTGGCCAAAATTGGTTGGTGCAGTTTTACGGAACCCTGCCCGTAAACCGGGGCGAAATGGATCGCCAGTTTATTGAAGGGGCGGTGGAAGTTTTGCGGGGTGGTCTGCCCCTGCTCATTGCCCCCGAGGGGACCCGTTCCCGTACCCCTGGCATGAACCGGGCCAATCCGGGCATCGCCTACCTGGTTGACCGGGCCGAAGTCCCCGTGTTACCCGTGGCCGTGACTGGAAATACTGTCGAAAATCTGAAACTCGCGGTGAAAGGCAAACGCCCCCCGCTCGACGTTCGGATCGGGAAACTGTTTCATCTCCCCCCTCTCGAAGGGCAAGGAGCCGCCCGGCGGGAAGCGCGCCAACGAAACGCTGACCTGGTTCTCGAACATGTTGCCGCCCTCCTCCCCGAAACCTATCAAGGGTTTTATGCCCGATCCGACGTCCCCAGCCAAACCCCGTAACGAAAACTGGCGCCCGGAATTGACGCGCCTCCCAGAACTGACCCCCGCGCGGGTACGTGCCCGGTTGTGGTGGCAACGGGCCGCGCGTTTCCTGATCGGGTGGTTGACGCGGGCGGAAGTCGTCGGCCTGGAAAATTTTCCCGCGCAGGGGCCGGCGTTGATCGTGGTCAATCATTTGGGGGACGCGGACGTGGTGCTGGGGTTGGCTTATTTCCCTATCGCCCCCGAAGTGTTGGCAAAAGCCGAATTGTACGATGAATTTTTGTTGGGCAAAGCAATGGAAGCGTATGGCGTCATCTGGGTTCACCGGGGACAGCCGGACCGACGCGCCTTGCGGGCCGCCCTTCAAGCGCTGGAAGCCGGACGCATGGTTGGCTTAGCGCCCGAAGGACGGCAGAGCGTGACAGGCGAGTTGGAAGAAGGCACGGAAGGCGCGGCTTATCTGGCGTTGAAGGCTGGCGCGACGCGCCAGGCCCCCATCCCAATTGTGCCGGTCGCCCTGACCGGGTCGGGGAACGCGCAGATTTATGGGCATTTGCGACGGTTGCGGCGTCCGCGTGTGACCATGACCGTTGGCCCGGCGATATATTTGGAGCCAGAGGCGGATTGGCGCGCCGCGGTCCCGCGTGGGACAGAGCAAATTATGCGTGCCCTCGCCCGTTTGCTCCCCGTTGAATACCAGGGGGTTTATGCCCCTCGACCGGATGGGACGCGTTGATCATGCCTCTCCCCCGAACAACCTGTGTAAAATTTTTTGTAACCGATCAAATTTGCGAAGAAAGTTCTGAAAAAAGAAGATGGGTGGGGGCCGTCCAGCCCCCATCTTTCTTCATTTTTTGGGGATTATCCCAAAAATTGCTTCTTCGTTTGAAGAAACTAATAACTTGTAACACGGATGAGAAGCCAATGAGCCATTGTGGGAGTACAATTGCTCGGTAGTCATATGAACAACATGCCTTTGCTTTCCCTCAAAAATCCTCTCGACCATCCCGCCGCGCATTATGTTCATTCGGAATTCGCCGCCCGACGGCGCTTGTGCCGTTTCCTTTTGCGAACGATTGGGTTTACGGTACTGGTTAATCTGGACCGTGTAGAAGGGCTGGAAAATATTCCGGCGGAAGGACCGGCCATTTTGATGATGAATCATATTGGGTTTGTGGACCCGATCATTTTGGTTCATGTTGCCCCTCGTGAGATTGTGCCCCTGGCGAAAGTAGAGGCCTACGATTATCCGGTGGTGGGCATTTTCCCGCGCTTATGGGGGGTGATTCCAGTGCAACGGGATGGGGTGGATCGCCACGCGGTTCAAATGGCCTTGGAAGTGTTGCGTGCCGGGGAAATTTTGCTCGTGGCCCCAGAGGGGACCCGTGGCCCGGCCTTACAACCGCCGCGCGAGGGCGCGGTGTACCTGGCTAGCCGGAGCGGGGCACCGATCATCCCCGTGGCGGTGGAAAATTCGGATGGTTTTCCAACGCATCCCTTTTCCCGGCGCTGGCGGGAGCCGGGGGCAAAAATTACGATTGGGCGTCCTTTCCGCGTGCGTCCCGCCTATCGTCGGGCGCGGAGTGAACAACTGACACAGCTTGCGGAAGAAGCCATGTATGTGATTGCGGAAATGTTGCCTTCCGAGCGACGCGGTGTTTATGCCGATTTGTCTAAAGCGACGCAAGAAATGATTGAGAAGTTGTAATGGCGTTTATTATTGCGTTGTATTTAGAAAGTCGAGCCTATTTGCAAGGGCCTGTGGGGTGGGTCGGATGGCTGGGGGTGTTGGTGTATGTGGGGGGACTGGGGGCGTTCGCCTGGAAATTTCGGGCGTTTGGGAAACGGTGGGAAGTTCGTGAGTGGGCGATTTTTGGGAGCTTGTTTGTCGCGGAAATCTTGTTGACCCTGTTTATTGGGGTGCGTCTTTCCCCGGGGCAGGCCTTGCCCGCGCCGGGGTCGCTTCAGGTTACGACCGGGCCTGCGTTAATGGTGTTTTCGGCTTTGCCGTGGGTGCTTGCGGCAGGTTTGTTGGGGATGGGGGCTTCGATGGGGTTGGCGATGTTATCGGGGTTTTTATTGGCTGTTTTTGACACCCATCAGATTTTTACGATGTTTGAATTTGCGGCGATGGGGTTGACGATGGGGGCCGCCGTCAATCAACTGTACCGGACGAGGTTTTTTCGGTTGTTGCGGCATCCGTTGATCGTCTGTTTGGGGATTTTATTGGTTTATCCGGGTTTGTTTGTGACAGGGGTGCTTTTTGGCGTGGAGGGGGGCTTATTGCTTGCCTTAGACTTTGCCCTGGCTCACTTGGGGCCAGTGATTTTGCAAGTAACGATAATTTTAGGGTTGGCGAGTGTGTTTGGGGAGGTGTTTGCCTTTGGCGCGCCGAGGATTTGGGGGCGGCAGGGGCGTCTCATCCCCTCTCCGGGGGAGAGAAGTCTAGAAGTTGGGGCTTTTTATGTCATTGGGCCTGTCGTATTCATTATGGTTATTGTGTTGGGGGGCGTGGGCTGGAACGTGGCGAATCGAGCGGCCCGTGCTTTGTTGGAAGAACGCATGGTGGGGGCGGCGGAGGTTTCTGCGGAAAACGTGCCCCTGGCTGTTGAGGTAGGGCAGAATTTGATTTTGCAATTTGCCGCGGCCCCTCAAGCGGCGACGTTGTCAGGGGAGGCGTTGTCGGACTGGTTGGGGGCAGGGATTGAGACGTTTCCTTATTTTCAGGATTTGGTAATTTTTGATCGAGAGGGTGCCGTGCTTGGGGGAGGAGAAATTAGCGGGGTGCTGACCATGCAGGAAGAGATCGGACTGGCGCTTGCTCGTCAGGGGGTGCCCTTCCAGTTTTATGTGGTGGAAGCAAACGAAGCCCGCCCGGTGGCCGATTTGGTTTTTATTGCACAGGTCGTTAGTGCACAAGAAGGGGAAACTGGTCGGGTGCTCATAGGGCGCACGACTCTGGATGAAAATCCTTTTGCGTTGAATATTGTCCACAGCCTGGAAAGTGTGCAGGCCTTTGAAGGGGAGGGGTTTTTGGTGGATGATCGGGGGATGATGATTTATCACCCTGATCCGAACCGGATCATGACGCTTTATAGTGGCCCGATTGGCCTGGAGCCACAGATGGCAGACTTCACCAGTTCAACAGGGACGCGCATTTTGCATTACAGTTTGCCGGTGAAGGGGCAACCCTGGGTGGTGGTGGTGACGGTTCCGGCACAGGCCGCCCAACGTTTGGCCTTGCAAATTGCGGCTCCTCTGTTGGGGTTGTTGATCTTGCTGGCATTGGTTTTGATTATTGTGACCCGTGTGGTTATGCGTTTGGTGACAGGGTCTTTAAAAACGCTGGCCTCCGAGGCGAACCTCTCCAACCACTACCACGCCCTGAAGAACGAGGCGACCCTCAAGGAGTTCCAGCGGGCCGGGAAGTGGTTCCGCTTTTTTATGCCGAAGAGCGCGGAGCTCGTCTTCTCGCCCAACATCGACTACCCCGTGCGGCTCGCCACTCAGGGCCGTCCGGAGCTCCTCGCCCAGACCGTCCGGATGTTCGACCCTGAGGTCTACACCCACGTCGGCGGCACCCTCTACGGGATCAAGGGCGAGAAGAACCTGGACAGCCTCTATCGTCCCTACTACCAGGCGATGCAGAAGGTGGCGCCGCAGAAGCGCTACATGATCGACGAGCTGGGGGCGCCGTTCTCCGAGAAGAGCGCAATCGTCAACTTCCTCCAGAACGTCGAGCAGGGCGAGTATGTGGCCGTGTGTGGGCCGAGCGGTTGCGGCAAGTCGACGTTCATGAA
>JABWBV010000775.1 GCA_013359445.1 Anaerolineales bacterium
TACATCCCCAACCGCTTCGACGAAGGCTACGGTCTCAACAACGAAGCCCTCAGCCAACTCCAAAACGACGGCATCCAACTGGTCATCAGTGTAGACTGCGGCATCCGCTCGCTAGACGAAGCCGCCCACGCCCAAAAAATCGGCCTGGATTTGATCATCACCGATCATCACACCCCCGGTGAAGACCTCCCCGCCGCCTTCGCAGTGATCAACCCCAAACGCAAAGGCGACCCCTACCCGGACAAGGACCTCGCGGGGGTGGGCGTCGCCTACAAAGTCGCCAGCGCCCTCGTCTCCCGCCACCCCCGCCCCAACTTCAGCCTCGAAGAAGTTCATGATCTCGTAGCCCTGGGCACCGTGGCCGATCTCGTCCCCCTCATCGGTGAAAACCGCGCCCTTGTCCGGGCCGGTCTCCGCCGGATGCGTGCGCCCCAACGCCAGGGCCTCCACTCGCTCATGGGCGTCGCCAGCCTCACTGCCGCGCGCGTCACCGCCACCGACATCGGCTTTACCCTCGGCCCGCGTCTCAACGCCGCCGGACGCCTCGACTCCGCCCTCTCTGCCTACGAACTCCTCACCACCCGCGACGTTTTCCGGGCCGGCCAAATCGCCCAATACCTGGACAACCAAAACCGCGAACGCCAAAAACTCACACGCGACATGCAAACCCTCGCGGAAGCGCTTGCCGTCCCCGATGGCGAAACCCCCTACCTGCTCTTCGCCGCCCATCCCGATTTCAACCCCGGCGTGGTGGGCCTCGCCGCCGCCCGCTTGACGGAACAATATTACCGCCCCGCCATCGTCGCCCATCAAGACGCCGACACCACACGTGGCTCCTGCCGCTCCATCGCCGAATTTCACATCACCGCCGCGCTCGATCAGTGCAAAGAATTGCTCCTGCGCCACGGCGGGCACGCCGCCGCCGCCGGCTTCACCGTCCCCAACGAAAATCTCCCCGAACTTGTTGCCCGCCTCCAACAAATCGCCGCCGACCAACTCTCCGGCGAAGACCTCCGCCCCGTCATCCACGCGGATGTCGAAGTTCAACTGGCTGACCTCAACATGGACCTGCTCAAAGAACTTGACCTGCTCCAACCGACTGGGTACGGCAACCCCGATCCGGTCTTTGTGGCCCGCGGGGTCAAAGTGGTCAATTCCCGTCCGGTTGGGCGAGATTCTTCGCATTTGAAGTTAACGCTGGGGGATGGAAAAAAGGTGCTTGACGCCATCGCCTTCAAATTCGGGCACTGGCAGGGGAACATGCCCCCCCGCGTGGATGTGATGTTTACGTTTGAGCGGAATGAGTATCAGGGGTATGTGAATTTACAGTTGAATGTGCGGGATTTGAAGGCGACGGGAGAAGCCTGGGAATAATTCTCCCAAAGATTTTAAGTAAACCGTTTTGTAACTGCTCAGCCTTAGAGAAGAAGCGTCCCGAAAAAAGGGTGAAAGAGGATATATATCCCCCTTTCACCCTTTTTTCGCGCTAATCTCTGAGAGGTTACGGAAAGACTTAAACGACAACCCTCCTGAAAATCAGGAGGGCTGTCCTCAAAAGGGGGGAAAAAAGGAGAAAGCTCTGATTGACTCAAGGCTCGTCAATCACATAACCTGCCGAGGCCGAGGATGTGTTTACATCCGGGGTGACCCCAGCCATAAAATTCGTCACGTAGGTCGGGTCGGAGTAGAGAGTTCCAGCCCACGGTTCACTACCCGCCCAGGTGCCAAAACCACCCGCCCAGGTGCCGAACCCTCCGGCCCATGTCCCAAACCCGCCTGCCCAGGTGCCAAAGCCACCGGCCCACGTGCCAAATCCACCAGCCCAAGTACCAAATCCGCCCGCCCAGGTGCCGAACCCCCCAGCCCAGGTGCCAAAGCCACCGGCCCAGGTACCGAACCCCCCGGCCCAGGTCCCAAACCCACCTGTGTAAGGGCCATAATCCCCGGCCCAAGTCCCAAACCCACCGGCCCAGTTACCGTAATCCCCACCCAGGCGGAAGGTTTCGGTTGCTTCATCATAATAAGCAAACCCTTCGTAGTGCGTATCCCCATTCAGGTCTGCCCAAATATCCATCCCGGCATTGGCAACCCCGTCCATCTCACCAAATACGGCATCCACAGCGTTCAAACGCCCCATCCCTTGTTGCCAGATGCTATACAGCGCCTGATCATTGGTCACATCGACCCACGGGAACGCCGAACCCATCATGCGGAATTTCACTTCGTCCGGGGTGAGAGCGGGGTTGCTAGAAAGCATGAGCGCCGCCACCCCAGAGGCCACCGCGGTCGCCTGAGAGGTGCCTGCCATCGAGAA
>JABWBV010000776.1 GCA_013359445.1 Anaerolineales bacterium
CGTGGCGATATTTTGTCGGCCATGTTTGCTGTACCGAAGGCCCCTCGCGGTACCAATACGCCGCATCGTCCCAGGTGAATAAATAAACCCCGATAATCCCAACTGATAGCATCAGGACCGGATAAGCGAGATAATGGAATGGCGGTTGAGCCTGAAAAAGCTTGAGCAGGAGCAAAAGGAAAAAAGCTGGAATCGCAATGAGAACCGTACTTTTGGTGAAATAACAAAGCCCCACCATCACGCCCAATATCAACGAATCCCATAAATTGATTTTCCTCTGCATGAACCGCACCCCAGCCAACAAAAAAAGCGTAAAAAATAACGTGGCTCCCACATCGTTGTTGACTGCTGTCATCAGATCAACAAACGCAGGGGTGAGCACCAATAACGCAGGTAAGAGCCAGTGAAAAGTCTTATGTTTGGGGAATATCTCTTTGGCAATCCCATAACTGCCCCCCAAAGTTATCAGAAACATACCCAACGACACCAATCGCGCCGCATAGAGTTGCATCGTTACATCTGCCCCTTGCAAAAACCAAAGGGGAATCGCCACAAACAAATAATACAAGGGTGGATCACTCAATTGTGAAATCCCAATCCAGGGTGTATCCAACAATAGATTCGGAGATGCAAGGTTGTCGAAAAAATGGTGTTCGAGCATTGAGGCGGCTACCTCGCGGTGCATCAACCCATTTGCATCCTCTGGCCCTGGCAACCGCTCATACACCGCAAGCCACCACGCATATTCAAAATGGGTTGGTTCGTCGTAATGTTGCCAGGGGGGAACCAGGA
This sequence comes from Anaerolineales bacterium, assembly GCA_013359445.1. GTDB lineage: Bacteria > Chloroflexota > Anaerolineae > Anaerolineales > JABWBV01 > JABWBV01. Next base: position 793 of record JABWBV010000776.1, read on the forward strand.
AAAGATACACCCCTCCATGGATTGCCCCAAAAAGAATAATCACCAATAGGGGATGAACTCGGCGCCCCCTTGTCGAAAGCCCTTTTAGTACCTGCATAGTCGCCGCGATCAATAAGCTCCCTTCCCACGCAAAACAACCCACACCGTTTTCATGATAATCTGCAAGTCCAGCAACAGTGAATAATTATGGATATAAAACAAATCATCTTCTGTATTCAAGTGCATCGGCTTATCGCTCCGCCCATTCACCTGCCACCACCCTGTCATTCCCTGTGGAACAGAAAACCGTTTATGTTGCCAGGGTTCGTATTGTTCCACCAACATGGGCAATTCCGGGCGAGGACCAACCAGACTCATTTCCCCTTTTAGCACGTTTAATAGCTGGGGCAACTCATCCAAGCTGGTTCGGCGCAAAAAACGTCCGATCCGTGTAACGCGTGGATCATTGGCAAATTTGTGGACGATTTTTCCGTTGGCCGTCGGGCGTGTAACCTCTTCCATCCGTTTATCCGCGTCCACAACCATCGAACGGAATTTGTGCATGAGAAAAATTTTTCCATTTTCCCCGACGCGGGGTTGATTAAACAAGATTGGGCCGCGCGAGTCCAGGCGAATTGCAAGCGCAATCAACCCCATCACTGGGAGTGTGGGGAGCAATAACAGAAAAGTCATTACCAGATCAAAGCCCCGTTTGATCATCCGTTGGTATTCGTTGAGGGCAGGGGCACGCAGATCGAGCATCGGCAACCCCGCGAACTCCTCCACCTGCGCTTTGTTCAGCGAAAGATGAAAATAGTCAGGAATAATCCATACCTTGACTGGTAATTTATGCAGTTCCGCGACCAGTTGATTCACCCGTTGATAAGCCCAAGTGGGAAGGGCAATCACCACATCATCTACTTGATGTTGGGAGGCCACCCGCCGCGCATGGGTAAGCGGCCCTAAAATTTGCGGGCTATTCGTTAGTTTTGTTTCGTCATCATCCAAAAAGCCAATAATCTCCAGGCCTAAATAGGGACGGCGATTGACCTGTGTTTCCAACTCTAGCCCGACGGGGCCGGCTCCCACCACCAAAACCCGGCGAATCTGCTTGTGGCCCGGTTGGAGACGGAAGATGATCCGTGCCACCAAACGCCATCCAAGCAAAGACCCGTAGGCGAGCGCCACGAAAACCAAAAATAACACCCGCGATACATCTCGAAATGACAAATAAAGTAACCCCGCCAGGGCAACAGCCGCTAACCCCGAGGCCAGGGACAGACTGGTAAATTCATCCACAATATACAAATTGCGGCGGCCATCATAAATTGCATGAAGGAACAAAATCCCCACCCAAATGATCGCAAAAACCGGATACAAGATGCCCGGTACCAGGGACTTTTGAATCTCCTCCGCAAACGGCAAACCGCTCAAAAGTGGACGAAAATAATTAGAGATTACCAGCGCCACAACAATTAAAATGGTATCTAAAAAAATAGATAAGATTGCAAAATTAGTAGAAAAACGTCGAAACATAAAAA